>JBKBWW010000009.1:0-20523 GCA_046314475.1 Hydrogenophaga sp. | reverse complement strand
GTCAGCGCCGATGTTCTCTTTGAGGACCATCGTGACGCCCTGAAGTGGCAGTGGATCGCCGGGCTCGGTGCTTCCGAGCGGCGGTTTGACGAGGTGGCCATCCGGGCAGCGCGTTCGGGTGCCGATCTCGTCGGTTATCTCAACTACATCCACCCTTACCGCGTGCAGGTGTTCGGCGAGCGTGAAGTCGCCTACCTCACCAGCCAGAGCGAAGACGACAGCAAGCGCCGCGTGGCGCGCATCGTCACGCTGGAGCCGCCGGTGCTGGTGGTGGCCGATGGCCAGACCGCGCCGGACGCACTCACCGCCATGTGCGAGCGGGCGCAGATCCCGATGTTCTCCACGCACGAGTCGGCGGCCTTCGTCATCGACGTGCTGCGTGCCTACCTCTCGCGTCATTTCGCCGACCGCGCTTCCATGCACGGCGTGTTCATGGACATCCTGGGCATGGGCGTGATGATCACGGGCGAGTCGGGCCTGGGCAAGAGCGAGCTGGGGCTGGAGCTCATCTCGCGCGGCCATGGTCTCGTGGCCGACGATGCGGTCGACCTCTACCGCATCAACCAGACCAGCATCGAAGGCCGTTGCCCCGAGCTGTTGCAGAACCTGCTCGAGGTGCGCGGCATCGGCCTGCTCGACATCAAGGCCATCTTTGGCGAGACGGCGGTGCGCCGCAAGATGCGCCTCTCGCTCATCGTGCACCTGGTGCGTCGCGAGACGCTGGAACGCGACTACGAGCGCATGCCCCACGAACCGCTGTACCAGGACGTGCTCGGCGTGCCGGTGCGCAAGGCGGTCATTCAGGTGGTGGCGGGGCGCAACATCGCTGTGTTGGTGGAAGCTGCGGTGCGCAACACCATCCTGCAGCTGCGCGGTATCGACACTTATCAGGAATTCGTCTCGCGCCACCGCGCGGCCATGTCGCGCGGCGAGTGAGCGCTTCAGGCCCGGTGTGAGTGGCCCTTGTGCGGGCAGTCGGTCTTGGTGCAGTTGGCGTAGAGCGAGAGCGCATGCTCCTGCAGAACGAAGCCCCGTGTCTTGGCCACCATCTGCTGGCGTTTTTCGATTTCGGCATCGAAAAACTCTTCAACGCGCCCGCAGTCCAGGCACACCAGGTGGTCGTGGTGCTGGCCTTCGTTGAGCTCGTACACCGCTTTGCCCGACTCGAAGTTGCTGCGCGTGAGCAAGCCGGCTTGTTCAAACTGCATGAGCACGCGGTACACCGTGGCCAGGCCGATGTCGGAGCGCTCTTCGAGCAACACGCGGAACACGTCTTCGGCCGTCATGTGGCGCTGCTTGGCGTTCTGAAACACCTCCAGGATCTTCAGCCTGGGCAGGGTGGCCTTCAGTCCGGTGTTCTTGAGTTCTTCGATGTTGGTCATGGCGGTGCGCGCGGTGCGTTGATTCGGGCGTCGAGATCTTTGCGGTGCCCTCAAGCCCCAAGACTACAATGAAAGGATCATATCGTCAGCGTCTGGCGCACGCTGCATTTTTGCCCCGGCAACGCCTGAGCGCGCGGCCCCATCCACGGTCCGATCCCATGCTTCACCACTCTTCCGATTGCGCACCTCCGACGCAGCAAAGTCGGCGACTTCGCCGTCCGGTTGCCTTGTTCTGTGCAGTGGCTTCGCTGGTCGCGCTGTCGGCGTGTTCCAGCGTCACCAGCCGACTGCCGGGCATCACCAGCGTCGTCACGCCCTACAAGATCGACATCCTGCAGGGCAATGTGGTCACGCGCGAGCAGGCGGCGGCATTGAAAACGGGCATGAGCCGCGACCAGGTGCGCGACATCCTGGGTTCGCCATTGCTGGCCAGCGTGTTCCACGCCGATCGCTGGGACTACGTGTTCACCTTCCGCCGTCAGGGGCAGGCGCCCCAGCAGCGCCGCCTGACCGCGTTCTTCAAGGCCAACGTGCTGGAGAAGTTCGAGGCCGACGAGTTGCCGAGCGAAGCCGAGTTCGTCGCCTCGCTCGACGCCGGCCGCCGGTTCGGCAAGGTCCCGCCGCTGCAGGCCACCGAAGCCCAGCTCAAGGCCTTTGACGAGCGCAACAAGACCACCGCGCCGGTTGAACCCGTTGCACCCACCGCCGCACCCGCCACGAGCTACCCACCCCTGGAGACGCCGGGGACCACCCGATGAGCAGCGCAGCGAGCTTGTACCGCGTGTGTGTGGCGGGCGCCAGCGGCCGCATGGGGCAGATGCTGGTGGAGGCCGTGCGCGGCAGCGGCGACTGCCAGCTCACCGGCGCGCTCGACATCGACGGCAGTCCCATGCTGGGTCAGGACGCGGCGGGTTTTGCCGGTCAGGCCAGCGGCGTGCTCATCACCGCCGACCTCGCCCAGGGCCTGCGCGGCAGCCAGGCGCTGATCGACTTCACCCGCCCCGAAGGCACGCTGGCGCACCTGCGCGAATGCGTGAAGCACGGCGTGAATGCGGTCATCGGCACCACCGGTTTCAGCGACGAGCAAAAGGCCGAGATCGCCGGGGCTGCGAAGTCAATCGCCATCGTGATGGCGCCCAACATGAGCGTGGGCGTGAACGTCACGCTCAAGCTGCTGGAGATGGCGGCCAAGGCCCTGGCCACCGGGTACGACATCGAGATCATCGAAGCGCACCACCGCCACAAGGTGGACGCGCCCAGCGGCACCGCGCTCAAGATGGGTGAAGTCATCGCCGACGCACTGGGCCGGGACCTGAAAGATTGCGCGGTCTACGCGCGCGAAGGCGTGACCGGCGAGCGCGATCCGTCCTCCATAGGCTTTGCCACCATCCGCGGCGGCGACATCGTGGGTGACCACACCGTGCTGTTCGCCGGCACCGGCGAGCGCATCGAGATCACGCACAAATCGAGCAGCCGCGCGACCTACGCCCAGGGCAGCCTGCGCGCGGTGCGCTTCCTGGCGGGCAAACCGGCCGGGCTGTACGACATGTTCGACGTGCTCGGTTTGAAATGATCGAGGGCGCGGGCCAGGGTCTCTTGCAGACGCTGGCGCAGGCCGATGCGCTCGGCCGGGCGGTGGCGTTGCTGCTGCTGGCCATGTCGGTCGCGAGCTGGGTGGTGATTCTGTGGAAGGGCTGGTTGCTGCGCCGCGCCGCGCGCGACCTGCAGTTCAGCACAGCGGCTTTCTGGCAAGCCGCCGATCTGGACGATGCCCAGCGCCGCCTGGACTCCTTCGACGTGCAGCAACTCGTCTTGCCGTTGCTGCAGGCAGCCCTGGGTTTGAACACCACCGCGCCCCACACCCTGGCCGCTGCCGGTGACCGGCCACAACAACTCACCCGCGTGCTGCGCGATGCCCTGCACCGCGTGCTGCACCGCCTGCAATACGGCCAGGTGCTGCTGGCCACCGTGGGTTCCACCGCGCCCTTCGTGGGCCTGCTGGGCACGGTCTGGGGCATCTACAACGCGCTCACCGGCATCGGGCTCGACGGCGGGTTCCGCATTGAGCAGGTCTCGGGCCCGGTGGGTGAGGCGCTGGTGATGACGGCCGCCGGCCTGGTGGTGGCGATTCCTGCCGTGCTCGCTTACAACGTGCTGGGCCGGCAGATCGCGCGGATCGAGGCCGACCTGGAAGGTTTCGCGCGAGACCTGCGGGAGTTGCTCGTGCACAAGACATGAGCTTTGGTCGACTGGAAAAGCCAGTGGGCCACAAACCCATGAGCGAGATCAACGTCACGCCGCTGGTGGACGTGATGCTGGTGCTGCTGGTGATCTTCATCATCGCCGCGCCCTTCATGGCCGACCGGCTGGCGCTGGAGTTGCCCAAAGCCGAGCTGCCCAATGCGGCCACGCCCGCACAGCCCGGGCCCTTCGTGTCGCTGTCGGTTGATGGCCAGGGTCGCATGCAGTGGAACGGTCAGGCTGTGGACGACACGTCGCTGCGCCAGCGGCTGATCGAAGCCGCCCAGCGCGACACCGCCACCGAACTGCAGCTGCGCGCCGACGCCAGCGTGCCCTATGGCCGCGTGGTGTCGCTGATCGGCATGGCGCAATCGGCCGGGCTCTCGCGCATCGGTTTCGTGGCCGACTCGACGGCCCCGCGCTGAATGCCTGGGCCCACGGGCGCCACGCGGCCCAAGGCCTAAAATCCGGCATCTCCCCGCGCCACCGCGCGCAGCCTCTCCCCTCACCGTCGCCGGCTGGTCCGGACCCTGGTTCATGCAAGACAAATACGCCCACAAGGAAGTCGAGCGCGCCGCGCACGCCCACTGGAACGCCACCGACGCCTACCGCGTGACGGAAGACGCGGGCAAGCCGAAGTTCTACGCCTGCTCCATGCTGCCCTACCCCAGCGGCAAGCTGCACATGGGCCATGTGCGCAACTACACCATCAACGACATGCTCGCGCGCCACCTGCGCATGAAGGGCTTCAACGTGCTCATGCCCATGGGCTGGGACGCGTTTGGTTTGCCGGCGGAAAACGCCGCGTTGAAGAACGGTGTGCCACCCGCGAAGTGGACGTACGAGAACATTGCGTACATGAAGCAGCAGATGCAGGCCATGGGCCTGGCCATCGACTGGTCGCGCGAAGTGGCCACCTGCGACCCCAGCTACTACCAATGGAACCAGTGGCTGTTTTTGAAGATGCTGGAGAAGGGCGTCGCCTA
This sequence comes from Hydrogenophaga sp., assembly GCA_046314475.1. GTDB lineage: Bacteria > Pseudomonadota > Gammaproteobacteria > Burkholderiales > Burkholderiaceae_C > Hydrogenophaga. The sequence goes on along the minus strand of JBKBWW010000009.1, from coordinate 15,914 downwards.
CCGCAAGACCCAGGTCGTCAACTGGGACCCGGTGGACATGACGGTGCTGGCCAACGAACAGGTGATCGACGGCAAGGGCTGGCGCACCGGTGCGGTGGTCGAGAAGCGCGAGATCCCGGGCTACTACCTCAACATCACCTCGTACGCCGAAGAGCTGCTGGACCACGTGCAGATCGGCAACCCCAAGGCGACCCTCAACGGCTGGCCCGACAAGGTGCGGCTGATGCAGGAAAACTGGATCGGCAAGAGCGAGGGCGTGCGCTTCGCCTTCCCTCATGACATCAAGGACGCCAGTGGTGCCTTGATCGGCGACGGGAAGATGCACGTGTTCACGACGCGCGCCGACACCATCATGGGCGTGACCTTTTGCGCTGTGGCGCCCGAGCATCCGCTGGCCACGCACGCCGCATCAACCAACCCGGCGTTGGCCGCGTTCATTGAAGAGTGCAAGACCGGCGGCACGACCGAAGCCGAGTTGGCCACGCAAGAGAAGAAGGGCATGTCCACCGGCTTGACCGTGACGCACCCGCTGACCGGCGAGGCCGTGGCGGTGTGGGTGGGCAACTACGTGCTCATGAGCTACGGCGACGGTGCGGTGATGGGCGTGCCCGCGCACGACGAGCGCGACTTCGCGTTCGCGAAAAAATACGACCTGAAGATTCAGCAAGTGGTGGCGGTGGAGGGCGAGTCCTTCAGCCTGGAGGCCTGGGCCGACTGGTACGGCGACAAGCAGCGCGCTGTTTGCGTGAACTCCGGTGCCTTCGACGGCCTGCCGTACAAGGCCGCAGTGGACGCCGTGGCGGCCCAGCTCGCGGCCAAAGGCCTGGGCGAGAAGAAGACCACCTGGCGCCTGCGCGACTGGGGCGTGAGCCGCCAGCGCTATTGGGGCACGCCCATCCCCATCATCCATTGCACCGAGCACGGCGCCGTTCCCGTGCCCGAGAAAGACCTGCCGGTGGTGCTGCCGCAGGACTGTATTCCCGACGGCTCGGGCAACCCGCTGCACAAGCACGAAGGCTTTCACGCTGGCGTGGTGTGCCCGGTGTGCGGAAAGCCCGCGCGCCGCGAGACCGACACCATGGACACCTTCGTGGATTCGTCGTGGTACTTCATGCGCTACTGCGACCCGAAGAACACCGACAAGATGGTCGCTGAAGGCGCGGACTACTGGATGCCGATGGACCAGTACATCGGCGGCATCGAACACGCCATCCTGCACCTGCTCTACGCCCGCTTCTGGACCAAGGTCATGCGCGACATGGGCCTCGTGAAAGTGGACGAACCCTTCACCCACCTGCTCACGCAAGGCATGGTGCTCAACCACCTCTACAGCCGGCGCACCGAGAAGGGCGGCAAGGACTACTTCTGGCCGCACGACGTGGAGAACGTGCTGGATGAGACCGGCAAGGTCGTGGGCGCGAAGCTCAAGAACCCGGCCACCAGCGGCGACGGCATGCTGCCGGTGGGCACACCCATCGACTACGAGGGCGTGGGCACCATGTCCAAGTCGAAGAACAACGGTGTCGATCCGCAGGACCTGATCGAGAAGTACGGTGCCGACACCGCGCGCCTGTACACCATGTTCACCGCGCCGCCCGAGGCCACGCTGGAGTGGAACGACGCGGCGGTGGAGGGCAGCTACCGTTTCCTGCGCCGTGTGTGGGCCTTCGGCCTCAAGCTCTCGGCCACCAGCGGCCTGGGCGCGCTCGCCGCCGGTGTCTCGACGCAGGCGCTCTCCAAAGGCGCGAAGGCGCTGCGGCTGGAGATGCACACCGTGCTCAAGCAGGTGGACTACGACTACCAGCGCATGCAATACAACACCGTGGTGTCGGGCGCGATGAAGATGCTCAACGCGCTGGAAGACTTCAAACCCGACGGCTCGGCCGGCGACAACGCCGCGCTGGCCGAGAGCTTCGGCATCCTGCTGCGCTGCATCTACCCCGCCACACCGCACATCGCGCACACGCTGTGGACCGAGCTGGGTTACCCCGGTGAGCTGCTTGATGCAGCCTGGCCCCAGCCCGATGAGGCCGCCCTGCAGCGCGACGAGATCGAACTCATGCTGCAGATCAACGGCAAGCTGCGCGGCAGCCTGCTGGTGCCGGCGAACGCCGACAAGGCCGCCATCGAAGCGGCAGCGCTCGCCAGCGAGGCCTTCGTCAAGCAGGCTGCGGGCGCCGCGCCGAAAAAAGTGGTGGTCGTGCCCGGCCGCCTGGTCAACGTGGTGATCTGAAAGCCCCTGCATGACGAACCAACGCACTTTGAGCCCACACCGCCGCGCCTGGCTGCAACTGGCCCTGGGCGCGGCCGCGCTCGGCTTGTCGGGTTGCGGCTTCGCGCTGCGCAAGGCGCCCACCTTCGCGTTCGATACGCTGCGCCTGCAAGGCATGGAAGGCACGCAGGTGAGCCGCGAGCTGCGCGAAGCCCTGCAGGCCAACGGCATTCGTGTGCTGACCTCCACCACACCCGCTACCGGCCCCGGTGCGCAGACGGGACAAGCCATCCTCACCGTGGTCACCGACCAGCGCGAACGCGTGGTGGTGGGCCAGACCGCGGCGGGTCAGGTGCGCGAATTGCAGTTGCGCACGCGTTTCGTGTTCCGCCTGCGCACACCCACCGACAAGATCCTGATCGACGATGTGGAGCTGCTGCTCGAGCGCGACATCAGCTTCAACGAAACCCAGGTGCTGGCCAAGGATGCGGAAGAGCAGCTGCTCTTTCGCGACATGCGCAGCGACATCGTGCAGCAGGTGGTGCGCCGTCTGGCGGCGGTGAAGTCGCTCTGAGCCCAACCTCAAGCGCCCCATGCAGATCGCAGCCAACCAGCTCGCCGCCCAGCTGCAGCGCGGCCTCAAGAGCCTTTACACGTTGCACGGTGACGAGCCGCTGCTGATCCAGGAGGCGGCGGACGCCATTCGTGTGGCGGCGCGCGAGCAGGGCTGCGGCGAGCGCACGGTGCACACCGTCGCCGGTGCCCACTTCGACTGGGGCGAGGTGCTGGCCAGCGGCGGCTCCATGAGCCTGTTTTCCGACAAACAGCTCATCGAGATCCGCATCCCCTCCGGCAAGCCCGGCAAGGACGGCTCACAGGCCCTGCAGCAGATCGCGCAGAGCGCCGAGAACAACGACAGCACGGTCACCGTGGTGATCCTGCCGCGGCTGGACATGGCCACACAAAAGGGCGCCTGGTTCGCCGCGCTCGACAGCTTCGGCACCGTGGTGCGCGTGGAGGCGGTGGACCGCAAGGCCCTGCCGCAGTGGATCGCGCAGCGACTGCAGGCGCAGGGCCAGCGCGTGGTGGCGGGCGACGAGGGCCAGCGCACCTTGCAGTTTTTTGCCGACCGGGTGGAGGGCAACCTGCTCGCCGCGCACCAGGAAATCCAGAAGCTCGCGCTGTTGCACCCGGTGGGTGAGTTGTCGCTGGAGCAGGTGGAATCGGCTGTGCTCAACGTGGCGCGCTACGACGCGTTCAAGCTGGCCGAGGCGGTGCTGGGCGGGCAGAGCGTGCGTGTGCAGCGCATGCTCGACGGCTTGCAGGCCGAGGGCGAGGCGCCGGTGCTGGTGCACTGGGCGCTGTCCGAAGACATCCGCACGCTGCACCGCGTGCGCACCGCGCTCGACGCCGGCCGCCCGCTGCCCATGGCGCTGCGCGAGAACCGGGTGTGGGGCGTCAAAGAGAAGCTCATGGAGCGCGTGCTGCCGCTGCTCTCCATGGCCACGCTCACGAAATGGCTGGACGACGCGCACACGGTGGACGGCGTCGTCAAGGGCCTCAAGTCACCCGGTTGGCCGGCCGATCCCTGGCAGGCTTTGCAGCAGATGGCGATGCGCGTGTCCACCGCCTGCGCCGTGCGCTGACGCCCGGGTGTGGGCTGGCCGCCGTTCACGGTTTGGGCACCGCTGCGGGCGGTTCCTGCGAATTGACCGCGCCCCGCAAGGGATGCTGCATGTGCAAGGCGGGTACCCACAGCGAAAAACACGATCCGCGCCCGGCCACTGAGCGCAGCGTGAGCCCGATGTCCAGCAGCGTTGCGCAACGCTGCACGATGGAAAGCCCCAAGCCCAGGCCCTGATCTCCAGGGCGCACATTCGAGCCCCGCCAATGTGTCTGGAACACCCGAGCCTGCTCCTCGGGCGCGATGCCACGCCCGGTATCCCACACCTGGATCAGGCATTGATCGCCTCGCTTGCGGCAACACAGCATCACGCCGCCGCGGTCTGTGTATCGCACCGCATTGGCCACCAGGTTGGTCACCATGCGTTCGAGCAGGGTCGGATCGGTGTGTACCCAAAGCAAGCTTGGACGCACGTTCCAGCCCAGGTTGCGCTGCTGTGTCTCTGGCCAGAAGCGCGCCTCGACACGCTCAAGCAGTTGCTCAACGGGAAATGGGGTGTGCTGCACATTGATCGCTCCAGCGTCCAGCTGCGCGACCAGCCCGAGCGATGCGATCAGTTCGTCGCTGTAGTACAGGGCCGATCGCATCTGGACCAGCGCGTGGTGGTCCAGCCGTTCAGCTCTTTTGCGCTCCAAGTTGTCGACCGCCAACCGCAGTGCATAGATCGGCTGGCGCAAGTCGTGTGCGATGGCGGCCATGAAGCTCGACTTCACCTGCAGGCTGTTCTGAGCGGCCTCTCGCGCCGTTTGCTCGCGGGCGCGCTGCGACTCGGCCAGCGCACGCGCTCTGCGTTCGGTGATCACGCGGTCGGCCAGTCCCATTGACAGTAGGATCATCTCGAGCGCGCCCGCCATGAGCAAGGCATGGTAGAGCGTGGGGTGCGTGGGCAGCACCCCGAAGCGCAGCAGCACCCGAAAGCACCCGGCCAGTGCGATGCTTCCCCACCCGATCAGAAAGTACGCTGCGGCTGGCAGTCGGTGGAGGACCGCGTAGAGGCCTGTTGCGATGAGGCTCAGTGCAGTGATCAAGGCCAATGGCAGACTGAACCATTCCGTCAGGGTGTGCAAAGGCAGCCAGGGCATGGCCAGCATGGGGAGCACCCATGCCCAGGAGAGGCTGCGGATCGACCGGGACACGCTCGGGTTGACCGTGCTCAGTCGCAAGAAACTGTCGGCGAATCTGAGGCTCGATGCTCCCAGCCATGCAACGGCCAGGGTCAGGATGTGGTTTGACCACAGCGCTTCTTGTGGCCACAAAAACAAGGGGCCAAAACCGGTACTCACCAGCTGGAACAACGTCAGCGCAGACCCGAAGTTGACGTAGTGCACATAGGCCAGTTCTCGCAGGCGAAAAGCCAGAAACGAGTTGTAGGCCAGCAAGGCCAAGGCCAGGCCGAAGTAGCCACCGAGCAATGCTGTTGTGCCACGGTCATGGCGTGTCCACTGATCCGCCGTCCACAGCATGACGGGGACCTGAATCAGTTCGTTGCCCCGAACCCGCATGATCACGCGCACCGTCTCCCCGGGCGCCAGCGCGATGGTGGCCACCGGCATTCGGTGGCTTCCCTGACTTTGCGAAGCGATGCTGGCCAGCCCACCTTCGGTGATTTGAGGCGGGTGACCCGCTCGTTCCACGCGGATCGTCGCGTTGTTGAGCTGCGTTCCGGCCACGGACCACCGCAGGTCAAGGTGTCGCTCAGCCGTCGAGTGGAGCGTGGCGCGCACCCAGAGCGTCGCTTCGGTATGCCCGAAATTCCCGTGGAGTGTCTTCGCCGACATCGACACCCAGTCGCCCGGACTGGCTTGTTCGGGTGTCCAGTGATGTTCGGGATCCAGATGGTATTGAAGCTGTGGGGTGAGGTCGATGGGCAGGTCCGATTCGCCGACCTCGACCACGGGTTGCGCCAGCGCTCCTTGTGCCACAGCCAACATCCAGACACCCACGGCGGCCTGCACAGCGAACCTGAACGACCGCAACGCACCACGAGCCAGCCATTTCAGCGCAGCGGAGTGCCAGGCGCATGTTGGAGACCACATTCGCTTCGACTCCAGGCGGTCCTGCGCGCCAGATCTACAGGAGCAGTTGCAGCGCCATCACTGCATGGCCGGCGGTGCAGGTCGTGACGTGGTGGCCTCACCCGCCATGCCCATCGACCGGGTCCGGAAGTCGCTCGGCGACACCCCCGTGTGCTCCCGAAACACACGGCTGAAATGCGCCGTGTTGTTGAAGCCCCAGGAGAACGCGATGTCGGTGATGGTGCGTTGCGCGCCACCGGTCTGACGCAGTTCGCGCATGCAGGCCTGGATGCGCTGGCGCTGGATGTAGTGCGCGGGCGTGTCGTCTTCCGCGCTGAAGGCGTTGTGCAGGTGGCGCTTGCTGCAGTTGAGCGCCTGGGCGATGTGGTCCAGCGTGAGTGAGGGGTCGCGCAGGTGCTGGCCGATGTGTTCGCGGATGCGGTCGCGGAAGGCTTCGAGCTGGGTCACGCTGCTCTCGCGGCCGGCGAGTTCCTGCAGCGACAAACGCACCAGCTCCACGATCAGTTCACCCGCGCCGCGCGCCGCCGTCTCGCTCATCTGCGGCAGCTCCTGGTAGGTGCTGCGCATGGTCTCCAGCGCCACGCGCGCGATGCCGCTCACGCCGCCCACGTGCCGCGCCATCAGCGGCTCCAGCTTCAGGCCACGTTCGGTGAGCTGATCTTTGGGCAGCATCACGATCAGGTGTTCCACGCGCTCGGGGTTGGCGATCTCGTAGCTGCCGGTGGTGTCGTAAATGGCCCAGCCGCCGGGGCGCACCCAGGCCTCGCGCCCTTGTTGCTGCACCGCCGCACTGCCCTGCCAGGGCGCCACGATCTTGAGGTAGGCGCGGTCGTTGGCGCGCGCCAGCTGCGGGCTTTTCAGCACGCGGTGGCGGTTCGCTTCGAGCTTGGTGAGCACCACGTCGCCCGCGGCCGACGCGCTCATGTGACCATCAAAGTGGGTGTCGCCATACAGGTCGGACTCCAGCCCGCCGAAGTGCGTCCACACCCAGTCGCGCCAGATGGCGGCGCGCTCGATCGGCTCGACGCTGTCGGTGCTCATCACGGAGGCGGCTGTCATGTTGGAGGCTCCGGCGGTGGTCAGGAGAGCAAATTATCGGCCGCGCCGCCCGCCCCCGCTGCCCGCCCGGTCAAGGGTTTTCCCGGGGCGCCATGCACGTTCCGTCAAGCAGGTAGTGCACCCACAGCACAGCGCGCGCAGGCTGTCGTGCCTACCATTCGGCTCCCAGCCTACCCACACCCGCAGGAGACACAACATGGTTCAAGCCAATCGCCGTCTGGTCATCAAGAGCGCCGCCGCCGCGGTCGGCGCCATGTCGTTCGCACCCGGGCTCATGGCGCAGTCCGCGCCGGTGCGCATCGGCTATTCGATGTCGCGCACCGGCCCCTGGACGGGTGGCGCGCAGGTGAGCCAGGAGCCCAACTATTTGCTCTGGGCCGAGCAGCAAAACGCCGCGGGTGGCCTCGACGTGAAAGGCGTCAAGCGCCAGATCGAACTCATCAGCAGCGACGACCGCAGCGACACCGAGACCGTGGTGCGCACCTACGAAAAACTCATGGGCAGCGACAAGGTCGACCTGGTGCTGCCGCCCTGGGGCTCCAACGCCAACTTCGCCGTGGCCCCGCTGGCCAACCGTTTCCAGTACCCGTTCCTCGCACCCACCGCGCTCTCGCGCCGTCTGGTCGAGATGCGCCTGCCGTACTTCTTCTTGCTGCTGCAACAGCCCGCGCCCATGACCAACGCGCTGGTCGACATGCTGAAAGCCAACGGCGTGAAGACCGTGGCGCTGATCTACGTGGACGACCTGTTCGGCCTGGAGAACTTCGCGGCCTTCAAGGTGGCGTTGCAGGGCAGCGGCATCACGCTGGTGGAAGACAAGAGCTACCCCGGTGGCGTGAAAGACCTCTCGCCCGTGCTGCGCTCCATGAAGGACAAGAATCCCGACGCGTTCGTGGGCTTCACCTACCCGCCCGACACGATTCTGGCCAGCCGCCAGGCCAAGGAAGTGGGCTTCAACCCCAAGTTCTTCTACGCCTCGGTGGGCACCGCGTTCCAGCTCTACCGCAACGTGATGACCCCCGCCGGTGCCGAAGGCGTGCTGGGCATGGGCTCGTGGAACGGCAAGACCAGCCCGGGCGCCAAGGCCTACTTCGACGCGCACACCAAGAAGTTCGCCGGCAAGGAACCCGACCGCTGGGCCAGCGGCGCCTGCTGGTCGGGGCTGGAAATCCTCACCAACGCCTGCAAGCAGGTCGGCCTGGACCGCAAAGCCATCCGCGACTACGTGGCGGGCACCACGCACAAGACCATCCTGGGCGACATCAAGTTCAACGGCAGCGAAAACGTGGGCACGCCGGGCACGGTGGGCCAGTGGCAGAACGGGGAGTTCGAGGTGGTGTGGCCGAAGTCGGTGGCGACCGCTGCGCTGAACCCAAACAAACCGGCTTGGAAATAACGCTTCACGCAACTGCAAATCCATCCGTTCGGACTGAGCCCAATTCCGTTCGGGCTGAGCCTGTCGAAGCCCCTCCACACCCTGTTCGCGTGAGCCCTTCGACAGGCTCAGGGCGAACGGGGGTGAGCTCCGGGCGAACGGTACTTGTCCCATCCCGCATTGAACATGTCCTTCTCCGCCTGGCTCGAACTCCTCGCCTCCGGCCTCATCACCGGCGGCATCTACGCGCTCGTCGCGCTCGGGCTGAACCTGCAGTACGGGCTGATGCGCATCCTCAACATCGCGCACGGCGAGTTCCTCATGGTGGGTGCCTACCTCACCTGGATGGCGCAGACCTCGCTGGGCCTGAACCCGCTGTTCATGGTGCCGGTGTCGTTCGCCATGCTGTTCGTGCTGGGCTGGGTGATCCACCGCCTGTGTTTCCGCCGCCTCACCGCCACCTCGCCCAACCTCGACATCTTTGAAGCGCGCGGCCTCATGGTGGCCTTCGGTCTCATGTTCCTCGTGCAGAACTTTGCCTCGTGGATGTGGGGTGGCGATTTGCGCGGCTACGACTTCCTCACCGAGCCGGTGCAGATCCCGCTGCCCGACGGCACGGCCCAGTTCGCCGGCAACAAGCTGCTGGTGTTTGCGCTGGCCCTGCTGTTCTCGGGCGCGCTCATCGTGCTCATGCGCACCACGCTGCTGGGCAAGGGCGTGCGCGCGCTCATGCAGTCGCCCACCGGCGCGCAGCTCATGGGCATCAACACGCAGCGCCTGCACCCGCTCATGTTCGGCATCGGCCTGGGCCTCTCGGGCGTGGCCGGCGCGCTCCTGTCCATGTCGTACACCATCAGCCCGTCCATGGGCGAGCCCTACACCGTCACCGCGCTCATCGTCATCACGCTGGGCGGCTTCGGCAGCATGGGCGGTGCGCTCGCCGGTGGTCTGCTGCTCGGCGTCATCGAAGCCCTGGGCATGCACTTCACCAATCCCTCGCTCAAGGCCTTGTTGAGCTACGTGGTCTTCATCAGCGTGCTGTTGCTGCGGCCTGAAGGACTCTTCACCCGGAAAAGCCGCAAGTCATGAACTCAAGACAATTCCTCATCCGCGACCTGCTGGTCCTCTTCGGACTCACCGGTTGGGCGCTCGCGCTGCCGGGCTTCGCCAGCGAATTCGCCGTGTCCATGGCGCTCACCTGCCTGATGTACATCGCGCTCTCGTCGAGCTGGGCGCTGTTTTGCGGCACCACGCGCTATCTGTCGCTGGCCACCTCGGCCTTCTTCGGCATCGGCGCCTACACCAGCGCCATCCTGCTGGAGCACGTGTCGTGGGCGCAGGCCATCGGCCTGGGTGCGCTTATTGCCGCTGCGGTGGCCGTGGTCATGGGCGCGGCCGTGCTGCACCTGCGCGGCACCTACTTCGCGGTGCTCACCTTCGGCATGACCGAGCTCATCCGCCACGCCATCAGCTACTTCGAGAAAAGCGTCACCGGCACCGTGGGCCGTGTGCTCATGGTGGTGCCCGATCGCGACACCATCTACCTCACAGTGCTCGCGCTCGCCGTGATCACGGTGGCGCTGTCCATCACCATCCGGCGCACGCGATTCGGTCTGGCCATGCTCGGCATCGGGGCCGACGAGCAGCGTGCCCAGACACTCGGCGTGAACACGCGCTGGGTGAAGGTGGCGGGCTTCGCGCTCACCGCCGCGGTGGCGGGCGCGGTGGGCGCGGCCATGTCGGTGCGCTGGACCTACATCGACCCGCACACCGTGTTCAACCCCTTCATCGGTTTCCAGACCGTGCTGATCGCGCTCATCGGCGGCGCGGCCACGCTGTGGGGCCCGTTGATTGCGGCCATCGTCTTCAGCGTGCTGGCCGAAACGCTGCGCCTGCAGGTGCCGCAGATCTACATGATGTCGCTCGGCCTGCTGCTCATCCTCTCGGTGCTGTATTTGCCCGGTGGTCTGGCTTCGCTGCGCGCGGAAACGTTTCGCGGCTGGCGCGACGGGGCCAAAGCCTGGTGGATTGAAACGCGCGACGATTTGAGTGGTGAGACGAAACGCCGCAAACAACTCGAAAAAAGCCTGAGGGAGCGCCGCGATGTCTTCTGATCGCCAACCCCTGCTCGACGCCCGCGACATCACGGTGCGCTTCGGCGGCCTCACCGCGGTCGATGCTGTGAGTGCGCGCTTCATGCCGGGCGAACTCGTCGGCATCATCGGACCCAACGGCGCGGGTAAGACCACCTTCTTCAACGCCATCTCGGGCGTGACCCAACCTACCAGCGGTGCGCTCACGGTGCAAGGGCGCGAGCTGGCAGGCAAGGGGCCGCATCGCTTTGCCGCCAACGGTCTCGCGCGCACCTTCCAGACACCGCGCACCTTTGCCGACATGCGGGTGCGCGACAACATCGCCTTCGGCCTGAAGTTCGCCGGTCGCCGACCGCGCAAATACATCTGGTGGGGCGAAGAGACCACCGTGCCGTGGGTGCTGCGCACGCCCGAGAGCATCCTCGGCTTGATTGGCCTGGGTGCACAGGCCGACTTGCCGGCCGCGGCCATCACGCCTTCTCAGCAGCGCCTGCTGGAGATCGGCATGGCGCTGGCCACGCGCCCGCGCATGCTGCTGCTCGACGAGGTGGCCGCCGGCCTCACCGAAAACGAGGTGGAGGAGATGGCGCGCCTGATCCGCCGCCTGCGCGACGAGCTCGACCTCACCGTGGTCTGGATCGAGCACGCGGTGACCACGCTGCTGCGCCACGTGGAGCGCGTGATCGTGCTGCACCAGGGTAAAAAAATCGCCGACGGCACACCCGCCGAGGTGGTGCGCAACGCCGAGGTGATCGAGGCCTACCTGGGCGACGAGATGAATGAAACCGAAGAGGCCGCCGCATGATGTGGTACCGCCCAACCCCCTTTGAGCTCGGTGGCGGCGCACGCGCGCGGCTCAAGGTCAACGGCCTCTCGGCTGGCTACGGCGCCTTCCTCGTGCTGCGCGATCTCCAGCTCGACATCCAGCCCGGTCTCACCGTGGTGCTTGGCCCCAACGGCGCGGGCAAGACCACGCTGCTCAAGGCGCTCAACGGCCTGATCCCGCGCGGTGGCTCGGTGCTGCTCGACGGCGCCGAGATGCCCGAGAAGACGCACGAGATCGTGCAGGCCGGCGTGGCCCTGGTGCCCGAAGGCCGCCAGCTGTTTCCGCAACTCACCGTGGCGGAAAACCTCGAACTCGGTGGCTGGCTGGTGCCCAAGGCGCAGCGCGCCGAGCGCCTGGCGCAAGCCTTTGTGGACTTTCCCAAACTCAAGGAGCGCGCCACCCAACTGGCCGGCACCATGAGCGGTGGCGAGCAGCAGATGGTTGCTGTCGCCCGCGCCATGATGTGTGCGCCGCGCCTGCTCATGCTCGACGAACCCTCGCTGGGTCTCGCGCCCAAGATGGTCGATGAATTGCTCACCATCGTGCGCCGCATTGCCGACGCCGGCACCACGGTGCTGATGGTCGAGCAGAACGTGAAGAAAGCGCTCGCGGTGGCCGACCGGGGCTACGTGATGGAGCGCGGCACGCTGGTGGCCAGCGGGCCGGCCAAGCTGCTCGCGCGCTCCACCGTGATCCGCGAGGCCTACCTCGGCGCCGACAAAGACCCCGTCAGTGGCACCACGAGCGCGGCCGATGCGGTGCAAAGAAAGAAGGCCCTGGCCACAGCGACCTGAACCCAACCACCTCCGTTCGCCCTGAGCCTGTCGAAGGGCTCACCCACCCGCTGGTGTGAAGGCTTCGACAGGCTCAGCCCGAACGGTATTGTTCCGATCATCCTGAGCTTGTCGAAGGGCAGGCTCAGCCCGAACGGGATCTTGCTCAGTCCAAACGGTTTCATTTCTGATCTCAAAGGAGAACCCCATGTCCGACATGTCCATGCTCATCAACGGCCTCAAGGTCACCGCCGAAAAAGGCGCCACCTTCGAACGCCGCAACCCGCTTGACGGCAGCGTGGCCACGCGCGCGCCCGCCGCCTCCCCGGCCGACGCCGTGATGGCGGTGGAAGCCGCTGCCGAAGCGTTCAAGACCTGGAGCGAAACCGGCCCCAGTCTGCGCCGCGCGCTGCTGCTGAAAGCGGCCGACGCGCTGGAAGCCAAGACGCCCGCGTTCATCGAAGCCGTGTCGGCCGAAACCGGCGCCACCGGCATGTGGGGCGGTTTCAACGTGTTTCTGGCCGCCGGCATGATCCGCGAAGCCGCTGCGCTCACCACGCAGGTGGCCGGCGAGGTGATCCCGTCCGACGTGCCCGGGTCGCTGGCCATGGGCATCCGCCAGCCCGCCGGTGTGGTGCTCGGCATCGCGCCGTGGAACGCGCCTGTGATCCTGGCCGTGCGCGCCATCTGCGTGCCGCTGGCGTGCGGCAACACCGTCATCTTGAAAGGCAGCGAGAACTGCCCGCGCACCCACCAGCTCATCATCGAGGCGTTCCAGGACGCGGGCTTCCCGCCCGGCGTGGTGAACTACATCACCAACGCGCCGGCCGACGCCGGTGCCGTGGTCGAAGCCATGGTGGCCCACCCGGCGGTGCGCCGCGTGAACTTTACCGGCTCCACCAAGGTCGGCAAGATCATCGCAGCCACCTGCGCGAAATACCTCAAGCCCGTGGTGCTCGAGCTCGGCGGCAAGGCACCGCTGGTGGTGCTGGACGACGCCAATCTCGACGACGCCGTCAACGGTGCGGCCTTCGGCGCGTTTGCCAACAGCGGCCAGATCTGCATGAGCACCGAACGCATCATCGTGGACAGCAAGATCGCGGACGCCTTCGTGAAGAAGTTCGCCGACAAGGCCAAGGCGCTGCCGTTGGGAGACCCGCGCAAGCCCGAGCCGGTGGTGCTGGGCTCGGTCATCGGCATGGGCACGGTCAACCACTGCAACGAACTGATCGACGACGCGCTGGCCAAAGGTGCCAAGCTCGCCTGTGGTGGCAAAGCCGACACCACGCTCATGCCCGCCACCGTGCTCGACTTCGTGACCCCCGCCATGCGCATCTACCACGAGGAAACCTTCGGCCCGGTGAAATGCGTGGTGCGCGTGAACGGTGTGGAAGAAGCGATTGCCTGCGCCAACGACAACGAATACGGCCTGAGTGCGGCCGTGTTTGGCGGCGACATCGCCCGCGCCTTCAACGTGGCGCGCAAGATCGACAGCGGCATCTGCCACGTGAACGGCCCCACCGTGCACGACGAAGCGCAAATGCCGTTCGGCGGCGTGAAGGGTTCGGGCATCGGCCGCTTCGGCGGCAAGGCCGGCATTGCCGAGTTCACCGAACTGCGCTGGATCACGGTGCAGACGACACCGCGCCACTACCCGTTCTGATGTCTGGAGGGGAAGCCGTGCGAAGGCCCTGGAGGCGGTGCGTCCAGGGCCTTTGTTCATGGCAGGCCCACGACATACCATCTCCAGCACACATGAAAACCTTCCGTGTCCGGATTGATGGTCAGGTGGCCGACGCCGAGGCCGACAGCGAGACCAGCCTGTTCGCCGCCCTGACGCGCGCGGGCATGGCATGGCCCGTGTCCTGTCGCAACGGCACTTGTCGCACCTGCCTGGCGCGTTTGCTGCAGGGGCAAGTGCGCTACGACATTCCCTGGCCCGGCCTGAGTGCCGAGGAAAAGACGGAGGGCTACTGCCTGCCCTGCGTTGCGCGGCCCACGGCGGATGTTGTCATCGCCCGGGCTTAGCGCGCCGACAGGAAGTCACCCACTTCGAGCAACACCAGTTCGTTGTCGTCGGCCTTGTTGGGCTCGCGGCTGCTGGAGAACGGCAGGTTGTTGTCGTTGCCGACCACGATGTGCCGCGCATCGACCCTGTCGACGTTCTCGATCGTGAAGAAGGGGAAGGTCAGCACGCCGTTGTCCAGCGGCTTGCGGGCCAGCTTGTTCGGGTCGGCGATGTTCATCAGGTCGATGTAGCCGATCTTGCGCAGGGGGCCGCCCACGTTGGCTTCGCTCAGCTCCACTTTGTACACGCGCTTGAATTTGGCCAGGTCGTGGAAACAATCGGCGCGTTTGGTGGCTTCCGGGCAGGCCTTGTCGGCCGTGCCTTCGCCGTTGTCGCGCTCGATGATCAGGCCTTCGGTGGGGCTGATCATGTTGAAGTCGCCAATGGCGTGGTGGTTGGCTTCCAGCACGTACTTCCAGTGGCGGCCGGTCCATTGCTGCGTGGCCACATCGAACTCAAGCACGCGCAGGTACTGCTTGCCGTCCACGGCTTCGGCGGCCTTGGCAGCTTCGTCGTGCAGCGCTCCTTCGAGCAAGGCGTAGAGCTTGCTGCCGTCCTTCGACGCCGCCATGCCTTCGTAACCCTTGGAGCGACGAACCTGGAACTTCACCTCGCCGCCGGGTGCGCCGGGCGTGGTGACGGCGGGATGGTCGGGCGAGCGCACGACCTTGCCGTCCACCTGCGTCTCGAACACCGCCTGCACCTTGCCGTTCATGTCGGCCTTGATGAGGTAGGGTCCGAATTCCTCGCCGATCCAGATCGAGCCACCGGCGAACTGGAAGCTTTCGAGATCGAAGTCGGAGCCGGTGAGGTAGCGCTGCTTCGTGCCTTCGTGCACCACGCGGAACGGCACCTTCTTGTCCGGGTCGTGCAGGAACACGGTCTTCAGGCGCGTGAACTGGCCGCTCTTGAAATCGACTTTGTAGTGGTTGAGGTAGAGCCCGAAGTCGGGCGAGTTGGCCTTGCCGCCCGCACCGTTGTCCGTGAGGATCCAGAACGTACCGTCGGGCATCTTCTTGATACCCGAGTGCCCCTGGGCAGGCTGGCCTTTGAAGGGCAACGAAACACCCGTGGGGCGGCCACCCGAGAGGCCTTCGACACTGCCCAGCTTCTCGACCAGTTTGCCGGTGGTGAACTTGCCGCTGACCTGCAGGTCGGCCGGTGCATCCTTGGGGGCGGAAATGAAAGTCTGCGCGGGCAGAAGGGCGTGACCCGCGAGCGTGGCTGGGTAGGCGGTCTGGGCCTGGGCGACAGCGCTCACACCGGCGACGGCCAAGGCGATCAGTGCATGGGGATGGAGCTTCATGGGGGAGGGCTTTCGTCGGTTGGGATGAACGCGCGCCTCGCTCGCCTCGTGGGTAGCGTGGACAGCGCACCCAGCTTGCCGGCTCAGCTTGACAGCGGCGCGACACTTTCATGACGGCGTGTTGACAGGCGTCGACACGCTTGATGGGCCCGGTCGACGATTGCAACCGGTCTTCAGCAGACGGCGTGGCCGATGTCTGCGCACCTTCCGATGCTGCAAGCGGTGTTCTTGCGTCGCTCGAATGGCCTCAAAACGTTCTTGGTCATTCTTGTGGGTTTGAATCCAGTGCGGGGTTGCACTGCGTATCCGTTACAGCCGATGTTTTGGCTTCAACCCAAGGAAATTTCATGATCAAACACACCCTCAGCAAAACTGTTCTGGCTCTGGCCATCGGCACGGCATCCATCGGTGCTTTCGCGCAGGTGATGGTTGGCGGCGCACCCATGCTGGCCAGCAAGGACATCATCGACAACGCGGTCAAT
>JBKBWW010000008.1:0-56596 GCA_046314475.1 Hydrogenophaga sp. | reverse complement strand
GTAGTACACCTTGAAGCCGTAGGCCTCGGCGTCGCGGATCATCTGCACGTTGTTGTCGATGATGGTGATGCTGGCACCGCGCGCGATCACGCCCTGGCTGGCGATCTGGCCAAAGCGGCCGAAGCCGATCACCAGCACGCTGGCGGCTTGACCATTCACCGCCTCGATGCCTTCCATGGACACGCCTGGCTTCGTGGCCAGGCGGCGGTGCACCAGCACCACCAGCGGCGTGAGCGCCATCGAGAGCACCACGATGGCGGTCATGTTGGCGTTGACCACCGGGTCGATCACTTTCGCGCCGAGGGCCGCGGCGAACAGAACAAACGCGAATTCACCGCCTTGCGCCATGAGCACGGCGCGGTCCAGCGCGTCGGCGTGTGAGCTCTTGGCGAAGCGTGCCACGCCGTAGATGCACAGCGCCTTGACGATCATCATGGCCACCACGCCGGCCACGATGAGCGGCCAGTTGCTGGCCACGGCGGCGAGGTCCAGCGACATGCCCACGCTCAGGAAAAACAGGCCCAGCAACAGCCCGCGGAAGGGTTCGATGTCGGCTTCGAGCTGGTGGCGAAAGGTGGATTCGGACAGCAGCACACCGGCCAGAAAGGCGCCCATGGCCATGGACAGACCGCCCACCTGCATGAGCAGCGCCGCGCCCAGCACCACCAGCAAGGCGGCGGCGGTCATGACCTCGCGCGCCTTGGCGTTGGCCAGCACGCGAAAGAGCGGATTGAGCAGCCACACGCCCGCGGCCACCAGGGCCACCAGCGAGCCCAGCGCCAGGCCGATGGTGGACCAGCGCGACGAGGTGGCGGCCGCCGTGCTCGCCAGATCGGGCGGCGCCATGAAGGTCACCACCGCCAGCAGCGGCACGATCAGCAGGTCTTCAAACAGCAAGATGGCCACGATCTTCTGCCCGCGCGGCTGCGCCATGTCGCCGCGTTCGCCCAGCAGCTGCATGACCACGGCGGTGGAGGTGAGCACAAAACCCATGGCACTCACAAACGACACCGGTAACGAGAAGCCGAAAGCCAGGCCCACACCGGTGAGCAACAGGCCGCACACGACCACCTGCAGGCTGCCCAGGCCGAAGATGGCGCGGCGCAGGCTCCACAGGTGCGAAGGCTGCATCTCCAGGCCAATGACAAAGAGGTACATGACCACGCCGAGCTCGGCCGTGTGCAGGATGGTCGCCGGGTCGCTGATGAGGCCCATGCCGAACGGACCAATGGCCAGACCTGCGGCCAGGTAGCCCAGCACCGAGCCCAGCCCCAGGCGTTTGAACAGGGGCACGGCCACCACCGCTGCGCCCAGCAGGGTCACAACTTTGAGCAGATCGCCTGCGCTGCCTTCAACGGCCATGGGGAACTCCGGGTGGTTGGATCAACGAAAGGCGAAATTGTGACGCACGGAAGCGGCGCCTACACCAGAGCGACCCAACCGCGCTGAGGCAATGCCATCGCAGCGCGGGGACAATACCGATGATGTTCTTCTCCCGCTACCTCAAGATGGCCCTGATCCTGGGCCTGCTTTCCGCCATTGGTCCCTTTGCAATCGACATGTACCTGCCCGCGCTGCCCGACATCGGCCGCAGCCTGGGTGCCGATGTCGGCCCGGTGCAGTTCAGCCTGACCGCTTTTTTCCTCGCGCTCGGCGTGGGGCAATTGCTCTACGGCCCGGTCTCCGACATGGTCGGGCGCAAGCCGCCGCTGTATTTCGGTCTGGGCCTGTTCACGCTGGCCAGCATCGGCTGCGCACTGGCCACCGACATTGAAACCCTGGTGTTCCTGCGCTTCCTGCAAGGCCTGGGCGCGGCTGCCGGCATGGCGATTCCGCGCGCCGTGGTGCGCGACCTCCACACCGGGGCCGACGCCGCTCGCCTCATGTCGCTGCTGATGCTGGTGTTCAGCGTCTCGCCCATCCTGGCGCCGCTGGTGGGCAGCGGCGTGATCGCGCTGACCGGCTGGCGTGGCGTGTTCTGGGCTGTGGCCCTGGCCTCGGTGGCCGGCCTGGCGCTGGTCTATGGCGCATTGCAAGAGACGCGCGGCGCGGCCGACCGCGTGGAAAGCAGCCTGGGCAGCGCCTTGCGCGCCTACGGCCTGCTGCTGCGCGACTGGCACTACCTTGGCCTGGTGGGCATTGGCGCCACGGCGATGGCGGGTTTCTTCGTGTACCTGGCGGGCTCACCGTTTGTGCTGATCAACCACTATGGCCTCACGCCGGTGCAGTACAGCCTGGCGTTTTCGTTCAACGCCGTCGCCTTCATCGGCGCTTCGCAGTTCACCGGCCTGCTGGGTCGGCGCTTCGGCCTGGTGCGGCTGGTGAAGGTGGCCGCGAGCGCATCGGGCCTCACCATGTCGCTGTTGCTGGCCTATTACCTCGCCGGGGGTGACGAACTCGCCGTGCTCATTGCCTTGTACTTCGTGGCCAGCGGCTTCATGGGCCTGGTGATTCCCACGACCTCGGTGCTCGCGCTGGAAAAACACGGCGCCATTGCTGGCACCGCCTCGGCCCTGCTGGGCACGCTGCAGATGCTGGGCGGCGCAGCGGCCATGGGCATCGTGAGCCTGTTTGCCAACGGAAAACCCCTGCCCATGGTGGTGGGCATGGCATCGGGCGCGCTGATCGGCGTGGCGCTGACCTGGATCACGCTGGGAGGCGATGGCCAGGCGCACCTGGCGCCTGAGGCACAGGGCTGATGGCGCCGGACGGCCTGCCGCAACCCCAGCGCGGCCGGGCCGTGCTGGTGATCGTGCTGGGCATCGCCATGGCGGTGATGGACGGCAGCATCGTCAACCTGGCGCTGCCGGGCATCGCGCGCGAACTCAACGCTCCGGCCTCGCAGGCCATCTGGGTGGTCAACGCGTACCAGATCGCTTCGCTGGTCATGCTGCTGCCGCTGGCGGCGCTGGGAGACCGACTGGGCTACCGGCGCGTTTACATGGTCGGCATGGCGCTGTTTGTGCTGTCTTCGATGCTCGCCATGTTGGCCGACTCGCTGCTCATGCTCACCGCAGCGCGCGCCCTGCAAGGCCTGGGTGCGGCCGGCATCATGAGCGTGAACACCGCCCTGGTGCGCCTGATCTACCCCAGCGATCGGCTGGGGCGCGGCATGGCGATCAACTCGATGGTGGTGGCCACCTCGGCCATGGCCGGGCCGGCCGTGGCGGCGGCCATTCTCTCGGTGGGTTCCTGGCCCTGGCTGTTCGCACTGAACCTGCCGCTGGGCCTGCTCACCCTGTGGATGGGCCGCCGCGCCCTGCCTCCCAACCCACAACGCACAGGCGCCATGCCGCAGTTTTCGCCGATCGACGTGCTGCTCAACATCCTGATGTTCACTCTGGTGTTCATCGGCGCCGAGCAACTGGGCGTGCGCGGCGATGCGGCCCGCAGCGCGTCACCGCTGGGCTGGACCTTGCTGGCCGCTGGTGTGGCGGTGGGTGGGGTGTACCTGCGCCGGCAGTGGTTTCTTGCCGCGCCGCTCTTCCCGCTGGACCTGTTGCGCATCCCTGTGTTTGCCCTGTCCATGGCCTCGTCGCTGGGTGCGTTTTCGGCGCAGATGCTGGCCTTCATTTCCTTGCCCTTCCTCCTGCTGGAGGTGCAGGGCCGCAGCCACATGGCGGCCGGGCTGCTGCTGACGGCGTGGCCGCTGGCCACGGTGGCCGTGGCGCCCATCGCCGGGCGCCTGATCGGCCGTTACCCGGCGGGCTGGCTGGGCGGCATCGGCATGGGTGTGTTTGCCACCGGCCTGCTCATGCTGGGCTGGCTGCCCGCGCAGCCCTCCAGCCTGGACATGGCCTGGCGCCTGGCCCTGTGCGGTGCTGGTTTCGCGCTGTTCCAGTCACCCAACAACCACACCATCGTGACCAGCGCACCGCTGCACCGCAGTGGCGCGGCCAGCGGCATGCTGGGCACCGCGCGCCTCACCGGGCAGACGCTGGGCGCGGTGATGCTGGCCGCAATCTACGCGGTGTGGAACCAGCACGACGGGCGGGGCGAAATGATCGCGTTGCACGTGGCGGCCGGGTGTGCCTTGCTGGCGGGGGTGAGCAGTTCGCTCAGGGTGCGCGCAAGCCGCTGAGGCCTTCCGCCAGCGCCCGCACCGACAGCGGCGCACACCCCTCGGCCTTGTTGCTGATCGTCACATAGGCGTTTTGCCCGGCGCCGGTCACACCGGCGATGGTGCGCACCAGCAGTGCGCGGGTTTCGTCGTCCACGTCGTGGATGCGGTCATAGGGGCTGTATTCCTTGCGCGCGTCCTCATAGCCGTAGGCGCCGTGCAGCGGGTTGAGGTTCCAGCGGCAGACCATGGGGCCGGGCCAGAGTCTGCGCAGCAGGGGCAGCTGCTCGGCAAGGCGCGGCATCTTGGCGTGCAGACACAGGCACCAGGTGGCACCGGCCTCGCGCAGCACGGCGGCGAGTTCGGGAATGAACACCGGGTCCAGCCACTCGGGGTCGCGCACCTCCACCGCCAGCACGCCGTCGGGTGCGGTGGGCGCCAGTGGCGGTTGGGCCAGCAGCAGGGTGCGCAGGCGCTGCAACACCAGCGGCAGGTTGTGCAGCAGGTGGCGCGGCATGGGACTGAGCTGGAACACCAGCGCCCCCACCTTGTGGCCCAGACCCGCGAGCGCGGGCGCCACGAATTCCTGCGTGGCCAGGGTCGTGTCCAGAAACGCCGGGTTGGGTTGGCGGCCCCGGCCGTCTTCGCCGCGCACGAGCGAGTCGGTCACGTGGCTGGGCGCCTTCACCACAAAACGGAAATCGTCCGGCACCTGGGCGGCGTAGCGCGCGTACTGGCCCTCGGTGAGTGGGCGGTAGAAGCCGCGGTCCAGGCTCACGGTGCGCATCAACGGGTGCTGCGCGTAGGCGGCCAGTCCTTCTTTGGAGAGTTGTGCATCGGGGTATTCGCCATCCCAGACCAGGCCGGCCCAACCCGGGTAGGCCCATGACGAGGTGCCCAGACGCGCCCGAGCGGGCAGGGCCGAGGCCAGCGCTTGCAGGGCAGCGTCGGGCAGTGCGGGGTTCACACCCGCCCGGCGCTTGCGCTGGGGTGTGTCTGCGGGCGCTGCGGGAGCGGGTGTGTCGTCGAAGAGCTTGTCTTGCATGAGGGCGGGTGCCGGAGACCTGGCAGCACCGCCAATCGATGGCCCACCCGACGGTGCCGATGGTAGGGCGCGGTGCTCAGCGAAACAGGCGTTGCAGCCACGCCCGTGCACCGGTGAGGGATTTGTGGCGGTGGCCATCTGACCCGAAGCCGATGCGAAGTCCAGCTCGAAGTCGATGTCTTCCGACACCTGGGCCTGGTGGCGCCGGGTGCGCTCGGGGACCGCCGGCAGCTGCCGGTGGCGGGCAAGGGCGGACCGCAAGGTGCGGTTCAGGTACTCCGGGCCCGCGGGTTTGGCGATGAAGCGGTAGATCTGCCCTTCGTTGATCAGCCGGCCGATCACCACGCTGTCTCGTTCCTGGCTGTAGACCAGCACAACCACCTGAGGCTGGTTGCGGCGCACGGCTCGGATCAAGTCCATCTGCTGCGATTGCGCACCCTGAATGTCGGTGATCAGCACGGCCACCTTCTGCCGCGTCAGGTGGCTGACCGCCTCGCCGATGTCGTTCGTGCACAGGACGTTGCCGGCGCCCTTGACCGAAGCCTGCCACTGCGCGCCTGCGCCAGGGTCGTTGTCGAACACCAGCACGCATTCGTCAAAGGCGTCTGACCCTAGGGAGGTCACCGTGTCCTGGAAATCAATCCACGAGGTCTGCGTCATGCGGGCCACCTTGGCTGCATCGCCCACCGTGTCCAGCAGCTTCTGGTTGTCCCAGGGTTTGGAGATGAAGCGGAACACTTCGCTGTCGTTGACCGAACTCAGCACTGCGTTGAAATCGGAATAGCCCGTGAGCAGCAGCCGGATGCTGCGTGGCGAGACTTCCCGGGCGCGCTCCAGGAATTCGGTGCCGGTCATGCCGGGCATGCGTTGGTCGCTGATGACCACATCGAAGTTCTCGGCGCTGAGCAAGGCCAGCCCGTCAAACCCGCTGCTGGCCACGGCCACCTCGTACTGACCGCGCAGCAGCCAGCGCAGGGAGCGCAGCAGGCCGGGCTCGTCGTCGACACACAGCACCTTGGGCAATGAAACGTGGCTCATGGTCATGCCACCTTGTCGATGGGGAGCCGCACGCGGAATTCGGTGCCCAGGCCCACGTCGCTGCTGACCTGGATGTCACCGCCGTGCTCCTGCACGATGTTGCGTGCGATCGCCAGCCCCAGGCCGGTGCCTTCGCCGTCGGCTTTGGTGGTGAAGTAGGCGTCGAAGATGTGGGGCAGCACGTCGGCTGGAATGCCGGCGCCGGTGTCGCGGATGCTCACCGTCACGTGGCGGCCATCGGCCCGGGTGGCCACGGTGATCGTGCCGCTGTCCTTGATGGCTTGCGCTGCGTTGTTGATCAGGTTGAGGAACACCTGGTTGAGCTGCGACACGTTGCACTCGATGGCGGGCAACGGTTCAAAGTCCTGCTCCAGCCGGACCTTGGTCGAGATCACGGTTTTTGCGATGTAGCACACGGTGCCCAGCGCGGTGTTGAGGTTCACCTCGGCGGTCTGGGCGCGGTCCAGGCGGGTGAAGCTGCGCAGGTTGTCCACGAGCTCGTTCATCTGCCCCATGCCCATGAGCACGTCCCCCAGCATCTCGCGAGCTTCGCGAACTTCCAGCATGGCGCTGGCGAGTTCTTGCGCCACCTGGGCTTCGTTGGCTGCATCCAGCGCTGCGTCCGACTCGCCGTGCACCGTCTCGGTCTTGTAGCTGGAGTGGCGGATCTGCCGGTGCACCGCGCCCTCGAGCTGGTCCAGCGCCTGGATGGACATCTGCACGTTGTTCTTGGAGAACGCCAGTGGCGTGTTGAGCTGGTGCGCCACGCCGGCCACCATCTGCCCCAGCGAGGTCATTTTTTCCGACTGGGCCAGGCGCTGTTTGGTGGCGTCGCTTTCGCGCGCCTGGCGCTCGATGACGGTCTGGGCACGCCGCACGATGCTCAGCAGCATGACATACAGCAAGGCGAGCAGGCCGGCCACGATGAGCAACTGCCGGTTGGAGCTGCTTTGCACCTGCTGCTGGTTGTCGGAAGCCTGGTCGGCCAGGCGGGCCTCGTTGGTCTGCGCCACCTGTTTGAACTCGCCCTCGGTGGCCTTGATCTGGCCCAGGAACGGCGTCACGTCGGCGTACACCTCGAACACCCCCACGACCTTCTGGCTGCCCGGCTCGATCACGGGCAAATAGCTGGCGATCAGGTCGCGGTTTTCCACCACGCCCTGCAAGGCGCTGAATTTGTTGCGGAAGGTGAGCTCGCTGAGCGATTTGCCGTCTCGCGCGGCCGATCGCCAAGCCTCGCTGCCCGACTTGTCTTCACCGATCTGCGCCAGTTCGGTGGAGTAGATGGTGATGCCGCTGAGGTCGTACACCTTGATCTTGAAGATGGTGCTGCCCTGCATGGCTTCGCGCACCCGTGCATCCAGCGGGGCGAAGCTGGCCAGGGCCTGCAGCTGGGCGCCGATCTCCTTGAAACAGGCCTTCTTCTCCGGCGTGGCGCCCGGCTTGCCCTGTTCGTCGACCACTTCGGGCAAGGTCTTGCAGGTCGAAAAATCGACCGTGGCGCTCTCGGCCAGGTAGGGCGAGAGGTCGCTCGCCCACAAGGCGTTCGAGAAGAGGCGGGTCAAGTTGACGTTGCTTTGTTCGTTCACCGCCAGCAGGTCTCGCCGCGCCACGGCGTCGGCGCGGGTCACGAAATCGTTCTGGATGCCGCTGAGCATCTTCGCTCCGCTGGTCTGCACGTCCTGGAAGAAGTTGGATTGGCGGTGTTCGAAGTACATCAGCGTGGCGGTGACCACTCCGAAAGCCACCAGGCTGGTGGCGGTGAAATAGCGGGTCAGGCGGAAATAGCTGCTCATGTGCGCTCCATGAAGGTCGATGGGTGGTGGCCATCGGTTCAAGGAAGCTCCTTGCGGGATGGCCGTGTCGGGGTGGGAGCGATACTAGGAAGGGGTATCAAAACGACCCATACTTCAACGGAAGTATTTCCAGACAGCAGCTCGACTTCTGGGTGAGATAAGTCATGCCTGCATGAGAAAAGTCACTGCGCCGCTGGCCTTTGCCGGGCGAAAAGGCGGCTCACGCGGTGTGGCAAACTCCCCGGCTTTTTCAATCACAGACAAGCGCCCCAGAGGCGAACAGAGCCACGCATGCAGAACATCGTTGCGCAAATTGCGCAGGAAATCCGGGTGGGCGTTCACCAGGTCCAGGCCGCCGTGGACCTCATCGATGGCGGGGCCACCGTGCCCTTCATCGCGCGCTACCGCAAGGAAGCCACCGGTGGGCTGGACGACATCCAGCTGCGCGAACTGGCGTTTCGCCTCGACTACCTGCGTGAACTCGAAGCCCGCCGCGAGACCATCCTCAAGAGCATCGACGAGCAGGGCAAGCTCACGCCCGAGCTGCGCGCCGCTGTGTTGCTGGCCGCCACCAAGCAGGAACTCGAAGACCTCTACCTGCCGTTCAAGCAACGCCGTCGCACCAAGGGCCTGATTGCCCGGGAGTTCGGCATCGAGCCGCTGGCCGACAAGCTGTGGGCCGACCCGAGCTTGAATCCGATGACCGAGGCCGAAGCCTTTCTGAAACCGCCCGAGGTGCTGGACGACGGCAAGCCTGGCGCCGACTTCTCCACCGTGCCCGCCGTGCTGGACGGCGTGCGCGACATCCTGAGCGAGCGCTGGGCCGAAGACGCCGCGTTGCTGCAGAACCTGCGCGAATGGCTCTGGGCCGAAGGCCTGCTCAAAAGCACGCTGGTGGCCGGCAAGGATGAAAACGCACCCGAGGTGTCCAAATTCCGCGACTACTTCGACTACGACGAACCGATTTCGCGCGTGCCTTCGCACCGCGCGCTCGCCGTGTTCCGCGGTCGTTCGCTGGAAATCCTGGACGCCAAGCTGGTGCTGCCCGAGCCCGAGGTGGCGGCTTCGGCAGGCTCAGCCGGGACGGCGGTTGTGCCCAGCCTCGCCGAAGGCCGCATCGCCCTGCAGCTGGGCTGGAGCCACCAGGGCCGCAAGGCCGACGACCTGCTGCGCAAATGCGTGGCCTGGACCTGGCGCGTGAAACTCTCGCTGTCCAGCGAGCGCGACCTGTTCGCCCGCCTGCGCGAGAGCGCCGAGGCGGTGGCGATCAAGGTGTTTGCCGACAACCTGCGTGACCTGCTGCTGGCCGCGCCCGCCGGCCCCAAGGTGGTGATGGGCCTGGACCCGGGCATCCGCACCGGCGTGAAGGTGGCGGTGGTGGACGCGACCGGCAAGCTGGTCGACACCGCCACGGTGTACCCGCACGAACCCCGCCGCGACTGGGACGGCGCCTTGCACACATTGCGCCTGCTGGGTGAAAAACACGGCGTGAACCTGATCGCCATCGGCAACGGCACCGCCAGCCGCGAAACCGACAAGCTGGCCGCCGACCTCATGAAACAGCTGGCCCGGCCCGAGATTCAGAAGGTGGTGGTGAGCGAGGCCGGTGCTTCGGTCTATTCCGCCAGTGAATTCGCGAGCCAGGAAATGCCCGACGTGGACGTGAGCCTGCGCGGTGCGGCCAGCATCGCGCGCCGCCTGCAAGACCCGCTGGCCGAGCTGGTGAAGATCGATCCCAAGAGCATCGGCGTGGGCCAGTACCAGCACGACGTGAACCAGAGCGAACTGGCCCGCACGTTGGACGCGGTGGTCGAGGACTGCGTGAACGGCGTGGGCGTGGACCTCAACACCGCCAGCGTGCCGCTGCTCTCCAAGGTGTCGGGCCTGTCGGGCAGCGTGGCCAAGGCCGTGGTGCGCTGGCGCGAGGCGCACGGCGCCTTCAAGAACCGCCAGCAGCTCATGGACGTGGCCGGCCTGGGCGCCAAGACATTCGAGCAGAGCGCGGGCTTCCTGCGCATCCGCGGTGGCGACAACCCGCTGGACATGACCGGCGTGCATCCCGAGACCTACCCGGTGGTCGAGCAGATCATGAAGACCACTGGCAAGCCGGTGGCCGAGCTCATGGGCCGCGCCGACATGCTCAAGACCCTGCGCCCCGAGCTGTTTGCCAACGAGCGCTTCGGCGTGATCACGGTCAAGGACATCCTGGGCGAGCTGGAGAAGCCCGGCCGCGACCCGCGCCCCGATTTCCAGGTGGCGCGCTTCAACGACGGCGTGGACGACATCAGCGACCTGCGTGAGGGCATGATCCTCGAAGGCACGGTGAGCAACGTGGCCCAGTTCGGCGCCTTCATCGACCTGGGCGTGCACCAGGACGGGCTGGTGCACGTGAGCCAGCTGGCGCACAAGTTCGTCAACGACGCGCGCGAAATCGTCAAGACCGGCGACATCGTCAAGGTCAAGGTGATGGAGGTTGACGTGGCGCGCAAGCGCATCGGCCTGTCGATGAAGCTGGGGGATGCGCCCGGGCGGGCTGCAGGGCAGGGCGCCGGGCCGCGCGACAACCGCTTCGAGCCGGTGCGCTCGGGTCGCCCGGACGGGCGAAACGCGCCTGGCGGCGCGGGGGCGGCGGCACCATCGGCCATGGCTTCCGCGTTTGCCAAATTGCAGGGCTCAGGCAAAGACGGCAAGGGGTGAAACAGGCCGGTTGAACCTGGCCCGTTCGGGGCAGGGGGCAGGGCTCAAGTTGGGGGGCTTGGCGCCGATACAGCATGGGACGGGCAATCATCAGGTCATTGCCCGCAACGACCCCAAGCCGCCACCGGACTTCACCCCATGCAACTCGAAGCCCTGCTGAATTTTCCCCGCGCGCTGCCCGCCATGTCGCGCACCGTGTCCGACCTGCTGGCGGAGATGAACAAGGACGACCCGAACCCCAAGCGGGTGTCCGACCTGATTTCCCAGGACCCGTCGCTCACCACCCGGGTGCTGCGCCTGTCCAACTCGGCCTTTTTCCGCGTCAGCCGCAAGATCGGCAGCGCCGAAGAAGCCGTGGCCATGCTGGGCATGACCCATGTGCGCTCACTGGTGATGGCCGCGGCGCTGGGTTCGAGCTTCAAGAACGTGCCCGGGGTCAACCTGCCGCAGTTCTGGCGCTACAGCCTGCGCGTGGCCGACATTTCCAAATCGCTCGCGGGCGTGCTGCGCCAGAACGAGAGCAACGCCTTCACCGCCGGCCTGATCCACGCCATTGGCGACCTGATCATGCACATCGCCATGCCCGATCTGATCGCCCCGCTGGACATGGGCACACCGCCACTGGACCTGAACCGTGCGCAAGCCGAGATGTCGGTGTTCGGCTACACCTACGCCCAGGTGGGCGCGGGCATGGCTGAAAAATGGCAGTTCCCCACCACCATCGTGTCGGCGCTGAACAACCAGATCAGCCCCTTTGAAGGCGAGGCCTACGACCCGCTGGGTGGTGTGCTGCACCTGGCCTCGTGGCGCGCGCGCGCCGAGG
This sequence comes from Hydrogenophaga sp., assembly GCA_046314475.1. Lineage (GTDB taxonomy): Bacteria > Pseudomonadota > Gammaproteobacteria > Burkholderiales > Burkholderiaceae_C > Hydrogenophaga. The sequence goes on along the minus strand of JBKBWW010000008.1, from coordinate 45,137 downwards.
AAATCCAGCTGGATGAAAACGGCTTGGTGGCCACCTTTCCCGACCTGGTGGGCCTCTCGCTCGGACTGGATCTGGACAGCGTGCTCGGCAAGGACCCGTCGGAGTGGTCGTTCAGCCAGGCGCTGGGCGCCTTCATTGACTGAAAAAGACCTCAAGTGCGCAGACTTTCAGGCGATAAAAAAGGCAGCAAACCCGATTCGGGTGGGCGCACAAGGCGGGGAAAAGACATGCAACTCGAGAAGCTTCTGAAACGGCCCGATGCCCTGCCGTCCGCCCCCAAGGTGGTGCGAAAACTCATCGAGACCTTCGACCAGGAAGACGTCGACGCGATGCAGGCAGCGGCCTACATCGAGGACGATCCGGTGCTCACCGCCAAGCTGCTCAAGACCGCCAACTCGGCCTTCTTCGGCCTGCACCGTTCCGTGTCCAGCGCCCGCGAAGCGATCCAGGTGCTGGGTCTCATCAAGGTGCGTGCCCTGGTCATCGCCGCCTCGCTGGGCGAGGGTTTTCACGCCGTGGGCGGTGTCAACCTCAACCAGTTCTGGCGCTACAGCCTCAACACCGCCAACCTCTCGCGCTACATCGCGCTGCCGATCCGCATCGACGAGAACACCGCCTTTACCGCCGGCCTGATCCACGGCATTGGTGAACTGGTGATGCACGTGGGCATGCCCGAAGCCATGATCGACCTGGACCGCAGCGTGCCCATGCTCGATCTCAAACGCGCCACGGCCGAGCGCGGTCTGTTCGGCTACAGCTACGCCGAGGTGGGCGCCGCGTTGGCACGCGAATGGAATTTTCCGCGCCGCATGATCAACGCCATCGAGCACCAGACGGCGCCATTCGAGAACGAGGTCTACGAGCCCATTGCCGGCGTGATCCACATCGGCTCCTGGCGCGCTCGTGCCGAAGAGCAGGCCATGCGCTCCGAACTGCTCATCAACACCTACCCCGATCCTGTGGGCTTGGTGCTCGGTATCGACCCCGACACCGTGGTGGCCGAAGAGATTCCCTCGATCTCGCGCCACACCGAGATCACCGAAGCCGAAGAGACACCGGGCGACCACGTCACGTCGTGAAGACCGGCTGCGACACAATCGCAGCCCATGCAAGCCCTTCGCCTTTACGCGGGTCCGCGCGCCCGCCAGCACATCGAGCAACACGGTCTGCGCCCGCAAGATGTGGGCGTGATTCCCGCCGCCGCCGGTGGGCCCAAGGGGCTGATCCTCGGACCGCTGGACCGTTTCCTCTTTGGCCAGTGGCTGCCTCAAAGCACCCAGCCGGTGCACCTGGTGGGCGCCTCCATCGGTGCCTGGCGCATGGCCACGGCCTGCCTGGATGCGCCGGTGAGCGCTTTCGAGCGGCTGGAGCGCGATTACATCGCCCAGCACTACGCCTTGCCCCCGGGCCAGAAGCGTCCCACGCCCGACCAGGTGAGCGAGCAGTTCGCCGGCAACCTTCAGCTGTTCTACGGCGGTCGCATCACCGAGGTGCTCAAGCACCCGCGGTACCGGCTGCACATCGTCACCTCGCGCGGGCGCCACCTGCTCGGGCGCGATGGCCGGGTGCGCACCCCGCTGGGTTATCTGGGCGCGTTTGCCGCCAATGCGCTGCACCGCAAGGCGCTGGGCGCCTGGCTCGAACGTGTGGTGTTCTCCACCGCCACCCAGCTGCCGTTTGCCACGGAGGATTTCCGCACCCGCCAGGTGCCGCTGGGTGAAGCCAACTTCATGGACGCGCTGCAGGCCAGCTGCTCCATTCCGTTTGTGCTGCGTCCGGTGCACAACATTGCTGGCGCGCCACCCGGCGCTTACTGGGACGGCGGCATCACCGACTACCACCTGCACCTGCGCTACCAACCGCCCGCCACTGCACCCATCGTGCTGTACCCGCACTTCCAGCAATCGTTGGTGCCGGGCTGGCTAGACAAGGCCTGGAAAGGGCGCCACCGCAGCAGCGCCGCGCTGGACAACATGCTGGTGCTCGCGCCCGATCCCGCCTGGGTGAAAACCTTGCCCAACGCCCGGTTGCCCGACCGCCAGGACTTCACCCGCTATGGCCCCGACCTGGCCGGGCGCATGAAGGCATGGAACGGTGCCACCGCGGCCAGCCAGCAGCTGGCCGACGAGCTGGCACAGTGGCTTGAGCGGCCCGACCTGAACCGGCTGCAGCCGCTGTGAGCGGCCGGGGCGGGGGGATAATTGAGCCCATGTCCGCCGAGCCTTGCGCCCCCATGTTCCTCACCGCCGCCCTCTACCAGTTTGTCGACCTGCCCGACTTCGCCGACCTGCGCGAACCGCTGCAGGCCTGCTGCGAGGCGCACGGCGTCAAAGGCACGCTGCTGATTGCGCGCGAGGGCATCAACGGCACCATCGCCGGCCCCGAAGCGGGCGTGCGCGCCGTGCTGGCGCACCTGCGGGCCGACGCTCGCCTGGCGCGCCTGCCGCACAAGGAGTCGTGGAGCGACCACCCGCCGTTTCACCGCATGAAGGTGCGGCTCAAAAGCGAGATCGTGACCCTGCGCGTACCCGGCCTGGACCCGAACAAGACCGTGGGCCAGTACGTGAAACCGCAGGACTGGAATGCCTTGCTGGCCGACCCCGACGTGTTGGTGATCGACACCCGCAACGACTACGAGGTGGCCATTGGCACCTTCGCCGGCGCGGTCAACCCCAACATCAAGACCTTCACCGAACTGCCCGCCTGGCTGGACGCGCAACCGGCCCTGCAAGACGGCAAGAAGCCCAAGGTCGCGATGTTCTGCACCGGGGGCATCCGCTGCGAAAAATCCACCGCGCTGATGAAGATGCGCGGGTTTGACGAGGTCTACCACCTCGAAGGCGGCATCCTCAAGTACCTTGAAGAGATTCCGCCGGAGCAAAGCATTTGGCAGGGTGACTGTTTTGTGTTCGACGAGCGAGTGAGCGTGGGCCACGGTTTGCAGCCCGGTCCCCACGAGCTGTGCCGCTCGTGCCGCTGGCCGCTGAGCGAGGCCGAGAAAGCCTCACCGCACTACGTCAAGGGTGTGAGCTGCCCACACTGCCACGACCAGCGCAGCGAGCAGGAAAAAGCCCAGCTCGCCGAGCGTCAGCGGCAGGTGGAGTTGGCCGAGTCACGCGGGCAGGTGCATGTGGGCGCGCGACAGGACCGCCCCGTCGACGTCCCGCAGGGCCCGGCCTAGCCGCAGGCAATCGATCGGTCCCCGGCGCAGTTGGGCAGGCGCTACCCAGTCCATGGCCGTGAAGCCGGCGCGGCGCAGCAGGTGCAGTGACACCAGGTTGTCGGCGGCGATCAGCGCCTCCACCCGGGGCAGGTCCATCCCCTGGGCCTGGTGCAGCAGGTCGGTGAGCAAGGCCGCGCCTGCGCCTTGTTTCCAGTGCCGGTGGTCCGTCTGGTAGACCAGCCTGGCGAAGCGTCCCTCGGGGTTGCTGTGCACGGTCAGACTGCCTTTGCCCACCCACCGGGCAGGGTCCACACCGGTGGTGATGCGCGTCACATACCGCTCGGGGATCTGCCGCGCGAGCAGCCTGTTGAAGGCTTGCAGAAGGCCGGCGTCGCTGTAGTAACCATTCGGGTGCGGTTCGTTGAACCGCTCATAGGCCTCGCGGTTGTCGCGTTCGAATGCGGCGAACGCGGCGGTGTCGTCGGGCAGCAGCGCCCGGGTGGCATGACGAGACATCAGACCGGCAGCGGGAGGTGGTGCACGTAGCTCACGTGGCCACCTTCACCAACGTCGCAGACCCCGTGTTCCAAAGGACGCACACCGGTGCCCAGCACGACCGGAAGCTGGCGCCGCGCCATCGCCCAATAGGGCTTGTTCAGCAGCATGCCGCGCACAAAACGACCTTCGCGGGTGGACTCCACCCACTGCCCGGCTGGCCCCAACTGCGCAGGCGACGGGTTGCGCCCATCGATCAGGGCCAGCCAGGTGTGGCCGATCAACAGGATGTTCGAGATCAAGGAGCCGCGCGCCAGTCGGCAGGCCTGCTCGAACAGGCCCATGGCCTTGCTCGCGTTGCCCTCGGCGTACTCGACCATGCCTTCCACGGCCAGCGCCGTGGCCTGCCGCGCCGGCAGCGCCAGCCCCGCTTGCCTGGCCTGCAGCCGCTGGAGCAGGGCGCGGGCCGAGCGCCGGTTGCCGCCGATCAGGGCCATCTGGGCCACGAAGAGCCACTGGTCCTCGCCGCACCAGACGCCCTGATCGTTCATTTCACCCAGGGCCACCTCGGCCAACGACAACGCCTGGACCACATCGCCTTCGAGGTACCACCGCCGGGCCTGCAACCAGCGGCCCACCGCGCTGCCCATCGGTGCGCAGCGCAGCGCGGGCTGGTCGACCGCGTTCACGCAGGCCGCCAGCCCGGCCTGATCGCCGCAGCGGGCGTGAAAGTTGCCCAGCTGAAGATGCGCGAACAGGCGGGCCGCGGCAGACAGGCCCTTGTCGCTGGCGCGCAGGGCAGCCTCCAGTTGCTGTCGGCAGGTCTCCCACTCACCCCGCGCACAGGACTGAAGGCCCTGCAATACCCAGACCTTCGCGGTCATGGGCGTCTGGCCCAGCCAACGCACCGAGGCCAGGCCATCGGGTGGGGCATCGACGGGGGTGAGCGCCATGCCCATGTGGTCCAGTTCGCAGCGCAGCAGAAGCACGCGACACACCATGTCCGGGGTGGGTGCCTGGCTCACCAGGCGGGCGGCTTCGCGCCACCGCTCGGCGGCTTCGCCGGCTTGGCCCGCCGTGGCCAGCACCTGGGCGGCAAGCAGCAGCCCCCTCGCCTGGAAGTCATGGGGAGCGGCCTGACGCACCAGCGCCACGCCACTCAGGGCCAGTTCAACCGCTTCCGGTGTGCGGTGCCGCAGCTGGTGGTGCAGGGCCATGCACAGCAGCGCCCAGCCTTCGAACGTGGGAGCCTGTGCCGCTTGCGCCCGCTGCAGCATGCGCTGGGCGAAGGCCGGCGTCGCTTCGTCGGCTTGCTGCGCCATGTCCAGCGCACATTCGGCCCAGATGTTCAGCGGGCATTCACCCCGCTCGATGCACATCGACATCAGCGGCCTGGCGGCCTCTGCCTGATCGAGCGACGCGGACAACGCCACCAGGCGGCTGGCGTCTTCCCAGAACTTCGCCTCCTGCCCGTGCGTGAACGGAGGCCCCGATTGCAGGCGAACCATGAGCGCCACCTCTCGCGCCGCCCGCAAGGCGAGTTCGGCGGGTGCAGACCCCTCGACCTGGTTGCCGTGGCCCACGCCGTCGATCTGCATCCACCAGTCCAACCGGAACCACTCGCCCTGCGCGGTCAGGCGGCTGCGCACCATCGGTATGCCGATCTCCCGAATGGGGTGATCGTCGGTCCATGGACCGCCATCCTCGTGCATCGATTCGTGCAGCCGGATGGCCTCGCTGGCTGCAACCGTGAGCACCCCAAGCCCGTTCAGCACATGGCTGGCCACCGACATCAGACCGTATCGGACCCAGGACAGGTCTGCACGGGAGACGGCGCAATCGGTGGGAAGCCACAGGACGCGTTTCGGGCCGCTCGAGCGCGGCGCGGGCAAAGGGTGGGACGGGGTGTGGATGGCCGTTCTCACCTCGCTGGCAAACCGATAGCCCACCCGGTGAATGGTCTTGATCGGTCCAGGCTCCTTGCCCGTGATGCCGAGCGCCTTGCGTACTTTCATGATGCTCTGCGCGATCACCGATTCGGAGACGAAATGGTTGCCCCACACATGCTCCAGCAGCTCGTCCTTGCTGGCGACCCGCCCCTCCAGCTTCAGGAGGTAGAGGATCAGGTCGAACGAGCGCCGTTCGATTTTCTGAACCACCCCGTCTCTCAAGAGCTCCCGCGTGTCAGCGTGGGACTCGAACACGTCGATCCGTTCGGCACCGACTTCACCCTCGCCAACCAGCGCGCGCAGCTGATCGTCATCAACTGGCGATGGTGGCTGGCCGCCGTGGTGACCGTGGCCACGCTGAGCGTGGCGTTTTGCGGCCTGGCGATGCACACCACCTTGCTGATGGAGCGCTACAAAACCCCGGCTGGCGCGCTGGCCCACCGCTTCAGCCTGGCCAAGGTGCAGCTCGCCCTGTGGTTCTTCGTCATCTTCAGCGCCTTCCTCGTGATCTGGCTCGTCACCGACAACGTGGACACCCTGAACAGCTCCATCCTCTCCACGCTGAGCATCAGCGCCGGCACCGCGCTGGGCGACACCTTCGTGAAGGCCTCGGGCCCCACCACGGCCACAGGGATCGTGCGGGGTGACAACGCGGACACCTTTCTCGCACCGAACTGGACAGCCAGGCGCTTCGCGCGCGAGCTGCTCTCCGACGACGAGGGCTGCTCCATCGCCCGCTTCCAGATGCTGGCGTGGACCGTTGCGCTGGTGATCGTTTTCCTGGTCGATGTTTTCGACGACCTGCAAATGCCGGTGTTCGGGCCCGAGCTTTTGTACCTGCTGGGTTTGAGCACGGGCACCTATGTGGCCCACCGGGTCCCCGAGATGCAGCGCGACCGCCAGCGCAGCGTGGCCGCCAGCCAAAGCTCCGGCACCGCCGCACCTGCCCGACCCGCGTGAACCTTCCTGGCAAGGCGCTCGAACCCTCGTATCTGCCACCACCAATTGTTTCGACCGCATGACAGGCGTTACCAGCCCGGGCCTTGATGTCCCTGCCCTAAGTCAACGAACCTATGGTCAATTAATTCTTAACAATCTATAAATACCTTCTTGTGTCGGCATTGTTAGTTCTTACAAACTAGTAAATTGCTTACATTTTGTCGATGGTGGCTGAACAGGGGTGGTCTCTTCCCGCTGTGTGAGCCCTGGCAACTCCCATGGTGGGATGCCGGAGAACAGGCTTGCACAAACGCCCCAAGCGGTGGGAGAGAGCTTGGCGAATCGTCCACAAGGAACCAAGATGATGGAAAAGAAGAGCGCCTGGAGGGAGGAGTACCACTTCGCGAACTGCGTCATTCGCAGCGAAGCGCACCGCGCGCTGGAACGTGAGCGGGCTGAGCAGGTGGGTCCAGGTGTCCCGGTTGCCCGGGGTGATGCGCAGGTGGAACTGCAGCCGGCCCTGGCCCAGGTCCGCCTCCACGTAGTTGTCGAAGGCCGTCATCAAGGAGTTCACGTCGAGAACCTTGACCTTCATGCCCTGGATCTCGCCGAGTTTGCTCAACACGCTGGTCACGGTGTTGGCCTGCAACTCGGTGAATTCCTGGCCCGAGCGCGCGCTGGCGGCCAGCGTCTGCATGGATTGCACGCCGGTGTTGGCCGTGTTGGACATGGCGGCGAGTGCGTCCATGGTGGTTTTTCCCTCTTCGGTGGCGAAGGTCTTCACGGCCATCTGCACGTCGGTGGAGGCAATGCCCAGGATCACACCCGAGGTGATCACCGTCACATGCGACGTGATCTCCTGGCGGCTGGTGATGCTCTTCTCGTCATCGCTCTCGGTGTCTTCCACGCCGAGCGAGCCGCTGGCCGCGCTCAACCAGTCCTTCTTCTCCGCCATGACCTGCAGCTCGCCCACGTCGGACTCCATCTGCTGGCTGGTGGCGGTGGTCTCCTTGCGCAGGATGTGGACCATGCCCACGAAGCTGGAGCCGTAGGTGGCACCGGAGATGATGTTGAAGGACTTCTCGCCAGGGGAGCCTTCCTGCCTGGCCATTTGCGCCATGGTGGTGGCGTCGGGCCGAATCTTGTCCTTGGCGTCGGGAAACAGCTGGTTCCACACCCGGATCGCCTTGTCCACATCCAGACACAACGGTGCCAGCACCGTGGCCTGCCGGTGCGTGCAGTTGGCGGTGAGCACCAGGGTGCCGGCGATCTTGTGCATCTGCCGTTGGCGGTTGATCTGCTTGACGGCGGACTGCGCGATCTCGAACGCGGCGCTTTTGTCGATGTCGGCGCCGGCCAGACTGATGAAGCGCTGGATGTTGGAGATGGTGTTCTCCGCCTTCTGCTCGTTCTGGTCGAATGAAAAGTACTGGGCGTCCATCTTCAGCGAGTCCGCCGCCAGCGGCATTTGCTTGGGGACGGTCCGCTGGTAATCGAGCGGGCTCTCCACACCCGAGTTGACCAACTGCACCTTGGCGCGCAGCGGCTGCATCTGCAACTCCTGCTGCACGCGAACGGTGGCGTATTCGACCGCGGCTTTTTCCAGGTCCGCGTTCACCTCGGGCATCTTGGCCAGCAGGTTCTTGGGGTCGATGTTCATGTTCACCAGCTCGCTGGCGGTCATCTCCAGTCCCCGCTTGAGCGAGATGAACGAGTTCAGGGTGTCCTGCGCCGCATCGACCGGTGCCTGCAGGGCCGACATGGCCAGCAGGGTGTCCATGGCGGCGGGGTGAACGATGCTGCCCAGCACGAGGGACGGCGAGTAGGGAATGGTGGAAGGCATGGGATGGCTCCGGGAGAGGGTTGTTCGGGGTTCAGGGCACGCGTGTCACGGACCGTTGCGCTCAGCTGGTTGCGGCAGCATCTTTCTTGGGGCGCGGCGTGTCGTCGCCCTGGATGTCGAGGTACTTGTTGGGGTAGTACTTCGAGACCCACATCTCGGCCAACTGGGTGCGGGTGATCGGCTTGAGGTAGTAGTTGATCGGCACGCCGATGGCGGCCTCGGGCGTGGCGGCCGCAGCGGTGTTCACGTAGTCCTCGAAGGCCACCACCATGGAGGAGATGTCGAGCATGCCGTTTTGCCCGTCGTCCAGTTTGGCCAGGCTGGTCATCACGCTCTCGATGCTGGCGGTCTTGAGCGCCACGAACTCGCCTTTGGTGCGGGCCGCCGTGGCGGCCTGCTGGAGCGAGCTGCGATCGGCCGAGGTGAAGTCGGAGAGCTTGGCCAGGCTGGTCATCATGTCCGAGGGGTCGAAATTGGCGAACTGCTTCACCCCCAGCGCCACCTGGTTGGCCTTGATCGTGGGGATGTAGCCCGCCGTGATCAGGGTGACGTGTGAGTTGATGTTCTGGGTGCTCAGCAGGCGCTTGACGTCGCGGGCGAAGTTCTTGTCGACGCCGAAACCACCCTTGAGCGAGGCAATCGCCGAGCCCAGCGACAGCGTGGCTTTCATGTCTTTGGCACGCGACTCGTCGTCTTGGCTGGTCGTGGATTCTTCGGTGTTGAGCACATGCACCATGCCCACAAAGCTCGATCCCAGCGACGAACCCGAAATGATGTTGAACGACTTTTCGGCGGTGGTGCCTTCGTTCTCGGCGATTTGCCGCATGCTGGTCTCGTCCATGCGGATCTTGTCCTTGGCACCCGGGAACAGCTGGTTCCACACGCGAATGGCCTTGTCCACGTCGAGGTAGAAGGGCGACAGCACCTGCGCCTCCTTGTGGGTGCAGGTGGCTGTGAGCACCAGCGTGCCGGAGATCTTGTGCATCTGGCGCTGCTTCTCGACCTGGTTGACGGCGGTCTTGGCCATGTCGAATGAAACACCCTGACCGAGAAACGAGGTGGCCGCACTCACGTAGGACTTGATGTTGGAGAGTGTGTCGCTGTCGTTTTCGGCGTTGTCGTCGAAGGTGAAGAACTGGGCATCCATCTTCAAGGAGTCGGAAGCCAGCGTCATCGTCTTGATCTGGGTGCGGTTGTAGTCGATCGGGCTTTCGACATTGGCATTGACGATCTGCATCTTGGCGCGCAGGGGCTGCAGCTTGAGCTCCTGCTCCACCCTGACCGTGGCGTAGGCGGTGGCGGCCTTGTCGACATCGGTGCCCGCTTCCTGGACCTTCTTCAACAGGTCCTTGGGGTCCAGGCCCATGTTGATGAGTTCTTGCACCGTCATCTCCAGGCTTCGCTTCATGGAGATGAAGGAGTTGAGCGTCTCTTGTGCGGCGTCGATGGGGGTTTGTGCGGCCGAGATGGCCAGCAGGTTCTCCATGACAGCGGGTTCAACGATGCTGCCCAGCACGAGCGAGGGCGAGTAGGGAATGGTGGTCGACATGGGGGCTCCTGAAGGACGTGGAATGAGGGGTGGGGCGTTTCAGAACTTGCGTGCCATGGCCGCTTGTGTCGCATCACCGCCGTGCAGCGTGGCCCGGCACGAGGCCAGCTGGGCACCGTTGTGCGCACCCAGCTTGCGACGCAGGTTGTCGCGGTGGGTGTTCACGGTGTAGGGGCTGATGTTGAGTTGGCGTGCGATCTGCTTGGAGGTCAGTCCACGCGCAATGAAGTCGAGGATCTCGGTTTCCCGAGCGGTCAAGGTGGTGTCGGTGGTGTTCAAGAGAGCTGCGAATGTCATGGTCGACCCTGGTTGGAGGTTGTCTGGTCCTGGTTCGGACGCAACCACCCCGCAGACCCGCTCGGTGCGGGGCTGTTGTCATGCGTGGCGGCGTCGAATTCAGTGAGGACAGTCTGCGGCAATCACCCGTTTGAGGATTGACGAACCACTCATGAAACGCTCATGAATCGATGACTCGGAAAGCGCCCCAAAAAGGGGTGTTTCCCGCGTGTGGCCTGGCCAATGGCAGACGCGCGAAAGGGTCGCGACAACAGGCTGTCGCGACCCCGTGTTCGGCGGTCTTTCAGGGAGTGGGCCGGAGCCCGGCGTTACAGGGCTGCGTGCAGCATCGCCCGGTAATCCTCGGCCGTGGCGAGACGAGGGTTGGTCTTGTGGCAATGGTCGGCCATCGCACCTTCAATGACCTTGTCGAACAGCTCGGGCGTGACACCCATGGCAGCCAGACCGGTGGGCAGGCCCAGGCGGGCGTTCATGTCGGTCACGGCTTCGGCCACATCGCTCCCGCTGGCCAGACCCATGGCGTGCGCCATTCGCTGCAGGCGGTTGTCCTTTTTCATCGACGCGGCTTCGGCGTTGAAGCGGATCACCGCCGGCAGGAACACGGCGTTGAGCGTGCCGTGGTGCAGGCGCGGGTTGACACCGCCCAGGCTGTGGCTGAGCGAATGCACGCAGCCCAGGCCTTTTTGAAACGCCATCGCGCCCTGCATGCTCGCACTCATCATGTTCAGGCGCGCGTCGCGGTCCTGGCCGTCTTTGGTGGCGCGCTCGATGTGCGCCCAGCCTCGCGCCAGGCCATCGAGACCAATGCCGTCGGCCGGCGGGTTGAACGGCGGCGCCATGAAGGTTTCCATGCAATGCGCAATGGCGTCCATGCCGGTGGCGGCGGTGAGCATGGGTGGCAGGCCCAGGGTGAGTTCGGGGTCGAGCAGGGCGGTTTTGGGCACCAGGTGCCAGCTGTGAAAACCGAGCTTGCGGCCGTCGTCCACGATCACGATGGCGCCGCGCGCCACCTCGCTGCCGGTACCCGCCGTGGTGGGCACGGCAATCAGCGGCGGCACGCGGTCGGTGATCTTCAAGGAGCCGCCTTCGATGGTGGCGTAGGTCTTGAGCGGGCCTTCGTGCGTGCAGGCAATCGCCACGCCCTTGGCGCAGTCGATGGCGCTGCCGCCGCCCAGGGCGATCAGCCCGTCGCACCCCTGCGACTGGTACACCGCCACGGCCGCGCGCACCGCGGCCTCGGTCGGATTCGAAGGCGTCTGGTCGAACACCGCGGGCTTCAGCCCGGGCAGGGCGGCCGTGGCCTTGTCGAGCAGGCCTGCGGCCTTCACGCCGGCGTCGGTGACGATGAGCGGACGGCGGATGCCGGCACGTTCGCACTCGGCCTGCAGCTGCGAGAGCACGCCGAAATCGATCAGGATGTTGGTGATGTAGAGGATCTGGGCCAAGGCGGTCTCCGGTGTGGTTCTTGTGGTGGCAACCACTGTACGGCTGGCGTCGCCATCCTCCTACGGCGTCAACCCGCGTGCGGTCACCCACAAGACAGGCCATTGCGTTCGGGCGGTGCAAGCCGGCCGCGAGGGCCGCGACAATCAGCACCCATGGCCCACCAACCCGATCCCCGCTCGCTGCTCACGCCTGCCATGCGCCATGTGCTGGAGCGCATTGCACGCGCCGGCCATGTGCCGCTGCACGCACTCACGCCGGTCCAGGCCAAACTGGCCTACGAGGCCGGGGCTGGCGTGCTGGAGATCCCTTCGCACAAGCTGGCCCGGGTGGAAGACCTGCGCTTTGCCGCGCGCGACGGCGCCGAGTTGCGCGCGCAGTTGTTCGCGCCGGCTTCCGAGGTTGCCCTGCCGGTGCTGCTGTATTTCCACGGTGGTGGTTTCACCGTGGGCAGCGTGGCCACCCACGCCGCGCTGTGCCGGCATTTGGCGCATCTGGCGCACTGCGCGGTGGTGTCGGTGGACTACCGGCTGGCACCCGAATGGAAGTTTCCAACCGCCGTGCATGACGCCTGGGACAGCCTGAGCGGCCTGCGCGCGCAGTGCGGCGCGCTGGGGCTGGATGCCAACCGCATCGCGGTGGGCGGCGACAGCGCCGGCGGCACGCTGGCCGCGGTGACGGCGATCGCTGCGCGCGACGCGGGTGTGCCGCTGGCGCTGCAGTTGCTCTTCTACCCCGGCTGCGTGGGCCACCAGGACACGGCTTCGCACAAAACCTTTGCCCAAGGCTTCCTGCTGGAAGAGCCGCACATCAGCTACTTCTTCGGTCACTACCTGCGCGGCCCGGCCGACCGCGATGACTGGCGCTTTGCACCCCTCGACGGCGTGGACGAACAGGGCCACGTGCGCGAACTCGACGATGTGGCCCCCGCCTGGATCGGCCTGGCCGAGTGCGACCCGCTCACCGACGAGGGTGTGATGTACGCCGACCGGCTGCGACACGCCGGTGTGCCGGTGGACATCGAGATCTACGCCGGCGTGGTGCACGGCTTCATCAATTTCGGTCGGGCCATTCCCCAGGCGCTGACCGCCCACAACGACGCAGCGCGCGCGCTGCGCCAGGCTTTTCAAGAGAACTGACATGGCACTCCAACGCTCCGACTTCCGCTTCTTTCACCGCCTGCGCGTGCGCTGGGCCGAGGTGGACATGCAGAAGATCGTGTTCAACGCGCACTACCTCATGTACTTCGACACCGCCATCACCGACTATTGGCGCGCGCTGGGTCTGCCCTACCAGGAAAGCATGGCGCAGCTTGGCGGTGACCTGTACGTGGTGAAGGCCACGGTGGAGTTCCATGCCTCGGCGCGAGCCGACGACCAGATCGAGGTGGCCATGAAGTGCAGCCGCATCGGCAACTCGTCCATCACCTTCACCGGCGCCATCTTCCGGGGCGATGAGCACCTGATCAGCAGCGAGATCGTCTACGTGTTTGCTGACCCGGCCACGCAGACTTCGCGCGCGGTGCCCGCTGCGCTGCGCGACATCCTCACCGGCTTTGAAGCGGGTGAGACCGTGACCGAGGTGCGCGTGGGCGGCTGGGCCGAACTGGGGTCGGACGCCCAGCGCCTGCGCACCGCGGTGTTTGTGCAAGAGCAGCGCATTCCGAAAGAGCTGGAGTGGGACGCGGCCGACGCCAGCGCCGTGCACGCCGTGGCCTACAACCGCCTGGGCCGCCCGCTCGCCACCGGCCGGCTGCTGCCGTACGAGCCTGGCAGCGCCAAGGTCGGGCGCATGGCGGTGGACCGCACCCTTCGCGGCGGACGCCTGGGCCGCGATGTGTTGCAGGCCTTGATGGACGCGGCCCGCGAGCGCGGTGACGCCGAGGTGGTGCTGCACGCGCAGCGCAGCGCCGAAGGCTTCTACGACCGGCTGGGTTTCACGGTGCTCGGCGCGCCCTTTGAAGAAGCCGGCATCCCGCACGTGACCATGTTCAAACGCCTCTGAGGCTCACCACACCAGGGTCTCGATGCGGGCCTGTTCGGGCGCCAGGCGGGTCACGGTGGCGCCGGGATCGTGCGTCCATTCGTGCACGGTCACGGCAAAGCCGCGTTCGGCGGCGCGCACGCTGACCACCTGGCTGGTGCGCGTGCCGTAGGCGCGGTCCGGCATGCGCACGAAGGGGCTGGACAACGCCCGCTCCAGATCGACCGGCACGCCGGTGTGCGGCAGGTCCAGGTCGGGCACCGGCAGGTCGTGAACCAGGGCTCTTGACAAGGGTGAGAGCCAGTCCGATGCGCTGGCCAGCGATTCACCAACCGCCGCCTTCAGCCGTTGCGTTTTGGGCCACGGCGTGTCCAGGCTGGCGTTGGACAGACCATGGATGCCGGCTTCGAGCGCACGCCGGTGCAACCCGCTTGCGTGGACGCTGTGCGGTGCTTCGGGGTCGCAGTTGCCCAGCCAGTGCCACGCACCGCCGTGGAAATCACCCACCACCAGGTTGAAAGCGCCGTATTCGGCGGGCGAAAGGCCGGCCGCAAAGCGGTCGGGATCGCCGTCGCTTTGCAGCCAACGCGTCACCAGCTCGCCACGGCTGCGGCTGGCGGGTTGTGGCGTCGGTTGCCGCACATTGGTCAACATGGCCACGCGGCCCCGTGCATTCACACCCAGCCAGGTACCGCCGTCGCGCAGGTCGCGCCCACCCACCACCTCGGTGCCGTCGTCGAGCCGCCAGCGGTGCAGCGGCGCGGTGGGCCGTTCGAAGAACTCATCGCGGTTGGACGCAATGAGCAGAGGCCAGGCCGGATCGGCGTTCAGCGCGAAGGCGATCAGGCACATGGCCAGGCCCCGTTCAGATGTCGTCGAGCAAGGGGTAGGGCAGGGGCAGCAGGGTGAGCAACGCGCCGCTGGTGCTGCCGGCGTGCAGGCTGCCCTCGGTCGCGGCGCTGGTCTGCATGGAGACGATGGCGTCGAACCCGGCGACTGGGTGGGCGGCCGACTGCACCACGGTGCCGCAGGGTTGTTCGGCGTCGCTGCTGTGAAAGACCTCCTGGCCCACGGTCAGCGCCTCGGCGCTGTGCACCAGGTAAGCCCGCCGCTTGAGCGTGCCGCGGAACTGGCTGCGCGCCACCACCTCCTGGCCGGGGTAGCAGCCCTTCTTGAAGTTCACGCCGCCGACCGATTCGTAGTTGAGCATCTGAGGAACAAAGGCCTCGAACACCGGCTGGCTCAGCGTGGCCACAGCGCTTTTCACGTCCAGCCAGTTCCACAGGTCTTCGGTCACGAGGTCACCTGCCGGAGCCGGGGCGTCCGAAGGGGCGACCCACAGCGCTCGGGCAACGCCGTCGGCCGGGTACAGGCGCACCACGCTGGCATCCCCTTCGCGCAGCTGTGACCACGGCGCGGCGGGCAGGACGACCGGCACGGCGTTGCCGGCCAGGCCGTGAACGGCGAACGCATCGCTGGCATCGCTCAGCTTGGCTTTGGCGCGCAACACAAACATCGACAAACGCTTGAGCGTGGCGGGCAGCAGGTCGCGGCTGCACACCAGCAGGATCTGGTCGTGGCTGCGTTTGAAGCCGACAAAGCTGGCCTGCATGCGTCCCTTGGCCGAGCAGAAAGCGGCCAGCCGCGCTTCAGACAAGCCCAGCAGTGCGAAGTCGTGCGTGAGCTGGCCATGCAGGAACTTCGCCGCGTCTTCCCCGTCCACCTGGATCACCCCCAGGTGCGTCAATCGGGAGATGCCGTGAATGGATGGCGTGGCTGCAGCGGATGGAAGAGGGGTCATGGGTGAGACGGAAGTGTTCATGTCGGACGCCGCAAGGGATGCAAGGCACCGGCGGCCGAGCGAGCGGCAGGCAGCGCCTGAAGGGTGCCCGATTATCATCGGCTGCACCCATCCGGACATGCCGTCCGCCCCTTCACCCTGTTGAGCACATCCCCTTGCTGCGTCTTCTCAAACTCCTGTTCGTGCTGCCCCTGGTCGCCCTGCTGATCACGGCTGCCTTCGGTGTGTGGTGGGTTGATCAGCCCCTGCGATTTCCCGCCAGCGTGAGCGAACAACAACCGCTCGACGTGGAAATCCCACCGGGTCAGTCGGCGCGCGGCGTGGCCGAAAAATTGTCTGCGTCCGGCGTGCAGACGCCCTGGATGTTCCTCTACGGCTGGTTCCGCATCTCCGGCGGCTCGCGCGACATCAAGGCGGGCAGCTACGAATTCACCCCGGGCACCACGCCGCGCACCCTGCTGTCCAAACTCGTTCGCGGCGAGCAGGCGGTTCGCAGCATCACGCTGCTCGAAGGCTGGAACCACCGCCAGGTGTTTGAGTTGCTTCGCGCTTCGTCCGACCTCACGCAAGACCTGGAAGGCCTGAGTTCGGCCGACATCATGGCGCTCATCGGCTACCCCGGGCGGCACCCGGAAGGCCGCTTTTTCCCCGACACCTACCGCGTGGCCAAACGCGCCACCGCTTCCAGCGTGCTGCGCCAGGCCGCGCAGGCCATGGACAAACGCGTGGCCGAAGCCTGGGCGCAGCGCGACGCCAACGTCCCGCTGCGCACGCCCGAGGACGCCCTCATCCTGGCCAGCATCATCGAGAAGGAAACGGGTCTCGAGAGCGACCGCCGGCGCATCGGTGGTGTATTCACCAACCGGCTTCGCATCGGCATGCGCCTGCAGACCGACCCCACCGTCATCTACGGTCTGGGGGAAAAATTTGACGGCAACCTGCGCCGCGACGACCTGCAGACCGACACGCCCTACAACACCTACACCCGCGCCGGGCTGCCGCCCACGCCGATCGCCATGCCAGGCGCGGCTTCCTTGCGCGCCGCCGTGCAGCCCGGCGAGACCAACGCCATTTACTTCGTCGCCCGTGGCGACGGTTCCAGCCAGTTCAGCGCCTCGCTCGAAGAGCACAATGCCGCGGTGCAGCGCTACATCCTGCGCCGTTGAACCGCCGACCCTCCCCATCCTTCATGCAGACCGCCGGACTTTTCATCACCTTTGAAGGCATCGACGGCGCGGGCAAATCCACCCACATCGCCGGTCTCGCCGAGGCCTTTCGTGCACAAGGGAGCGTTGTCACGCTCACGCGCGAACCCGGTGGCACGCCGCTGGCCGAAAAGTTGCGTGAACTGGTGCTCAACGATCCCATGGACCCGCTGTGCGAAGCGCTGCTGATGTTTGCCGCGCGGCGCGACCACCTCCAGCAGGTGATCGAGCCCGCGCTGGCGCGCGGTGAGGTGGTGCTGTGCGACCGCTTCACCGACGCCACCTTCGCCTACCAGGGCGCCGGGCGCGGTTTTGACCTGGACGTGCTGCGCCAGCTCGAACGCTGGGTGCAAGCCATGCCGGAGCAGGGCGGCCAGCTGCGCCAGCCAGACCTCACCATCTGGTTCGATCTGCCGCCCGCCGTGGCCGCCGAGCGGCTGGCTGGTGCCCGTTTGCCCGACCGCTTCGAATCCCAGCCTTTGGCCTTCTTCGAGAGGGTGGCCGCAGGTTACGGCGATCGCATGGAGCAGGACCCGGCGCGTTTTGCCCGCGTGCCTTCAGACCAGCCCAAAGACGCCGTTTGGCGCCATGTGCGCCAGGCTTTCGAGCAACGCGGCTGGCTGCTTGCCGAGGTGGGCGCATGAGCTCAGCCGTTCTGGCCCCCTGGCTGCAGACCCAACTGACCAGTTTGTTGGCCCAGCGCGGCCACGCGCTCTTGCTCGCGGGCCCGTCCGGACTCGGCCAATACGACCTGGCGCTGGCGCTGGCGCGCGCCTGGCTGTGCGAACGGCCCACGGAGCAGGGCGCCTGCGGCGAATGCGCCAGCTGTCACGCCATCGACGTGCGCACCCATGCCGACCTGTGCGCCCTCATGCCCGAGGTGCTCAGCCTGGAGCTGGGCTGGCCGCTGGACGAGAGCGCGCAAAAAGAGATCGACGACAAGAAGCGCAAACCCAGCAAGCTGATCCGCGTGGAAGCCGCGCGCGATGCGGTGGCATTCACCCAAACCACCCGCTCGCGTGGCTCCACCAAGGTGATCCTGGTGTACCCGGCCGAGCGCATGAACATGGAGTCGGCCAACACCTTGCTGAAAACGCTGGAAGAGCCGGTGGGCGAGGTGCGTTTCATCCTGGCCAGCGAGTCAGCGCACCAGTTGCTGCCCACCATCCGCAGCCGCTGCCAGACACATGCCATGGTTTGGCCCGAGGCCCAGGCGGCACTGGCCTGGTTGGTGGATGAAGTGACTGCCGCGCAGACCGGTGGCAAGTCTGCAACCACCGCGCCTACGCAGGCCCAGGCTGCGGTCTGGTTGCAGGCGGCGGGTGGACGGCCCGACGACGCCCTGACCTGGGCTGCGAGCGGATTGAACGCACAAACCTGGTCGGGTCTGCCCAAGGCGCTGGCGCGGGGCGACTGGTCGGTGCTGTCCGACTGGCCTGCGGCCCAGCAGCTGGCGGTGTTGCAGAAACTCTGCCACGACCTGATGGCCCACGCCTGCGGCGCGCCAGCCCGGTTTTTCCCGGCCGCCGAACTGCCCACCGCGCCGCGCTGGACCGCGCTGGCCGCGTGGTCGCGCGAACTGATGCAGGCCGCGCGCTCGGTGGAACACCCCTACAACGCAGGTCTCATGCAGGAAGCCTGGGCCGCCCGAACGCGGCAGGTGCTCGCTGCACGGACGCCATGAACCGCCGTGCACCGGGGAAAGGAATGCCGCTAAACTCGGCGCGATGAGCACAAACCCTTCTCCCTCGGCGGCCGCAGCCCGCCCGAGCGTGATCCAGCTCTCCATCAAGGAGAAGGCGGCGCTCTACGCGGCTTACATCCCCCTCTTTGCCGACGGCGGCATCTTCATCCCGTCGTCGCGCGAATACCGGCTCGGTGACGACGTGTATGTGCTGCTCAGCCTGCCCGACGATCCACAGCGCTACCCCGTGGCGGGCAAGGTGGCCTGGGTCACGCCAGCCAAAGCCTCAGGCGGCCGCACGCAGGGCGTCGGCATCCGCTTCCCGGCGGACGAGAAATCCCGCATGCTCAAGCTGAAGATCGAAGAAATCCTCGGCGCCAACCTCGGCTCCGACCGCGCCACCCAGACGCTCTGAGCCGGCCTCACCCGCGCGACGTTGTTGATCGGGCCTTCACGGGCCCGAAAGCCGTTGCCCCCATTCCAGGGTCCGCATGTTCACCGATTCCCACTGCCACCTGAGTTTTCCCGAGCTGAAAAGCCGCCTGCCGGACATCTTGAACGCCATGGCCCAGGCTCAGGTGGACCGGGCCCTGTGCATCTGCACCACGCTGGAGGAGTTCGAAGACGTGCACAGTTTGGCGCGTGAACACGCCAACCTCTGGTCAACCGTGGGCGTGCACCCCGACAACGAGGGTGTTCAGGAGCCCACGCTGGACGATCTGCTGGAGCGGGCAGGGCGACCCAAGGTCGTCGGCATTGGCGAGACCGGGCTCGACTATTACCGCTTGGGCGAACGCACCGTGGCCGACATGGAATGGCAGCGCACCCGCTACCGCACCCACATCCAGGCTGCGCGCATGACCGATCTGCCTTTGGTCATTCACACCCGAAGCGCGTCCGACGACACCCTGGCCATCCTGCGGGAGGCGGGCGGCTTCAAGGGCGATGCCGGCTCGCTACCGCTGGCGCGCGGGGTGTTTCACTGCTTCACCGAAACGACCGAGGTGGCGCGTGCCGCGCTCGACCTGGGCTTTTACATTTCGTTCTCCGGCATCCTCACCTTCCGCAGCGCCAGCGACATCCGCGAGGTGGCCGCCTTCGTGCCCATGGACCGGATGCTGATCGAAACCGACAGCCCCTACCTGGCACCCGTGCCCCACCGCGGCAAAACCAACTCACCCGCCTTCGTTCCCTGGGTGGCCGAGCAGATCGCACAAATCAAAGGGCTGACGGCGGCCGAGGTAGCGCACACCACCAGCGCCAATTTCGATGCCTTGTTTGACCGTGTCACATCACCCACAACGGTCAAAAGTCTTGAGAAATCACATGAACAAACCTGAAAAGAAAATTGTTTTAAAAGGATTCATGTGTCTTTTGTTGGTGGCATCCGCCACCGTCTGGGCCAACTCGTTCGACGACTTCTTTTCGGCCGTGAAACGCGACGATGTGAGAGCGCTGCGCCAGCTGGCACAGCGCGGGTTTGACCTGAACACGCGCAACGAGGCGGGTGAACATGCGCTGTTCCTTGCCCTGCGTGACGACGCGCCTGCCGTGTCCGTGTTTCTGCTCGGCCAAAACACGGTGCAGGTGGAGGTGCGCACCCCCAAGGACGAAAGCCCGCTGATGATGGCCGCGCTCAAAGGCCGGCTGGAAGTGGCTCGGCGCCTGATCGAGCGCAAGGCCGAAGTGAACAAACCGGGCTGGGCGCCGCTGCACTACGCCGCCACCAACGCCGACGCCGAGAGCTTGCCCATGGTGCGTCTGTTGCTGGAGCACCATGCCTATATTGATGCCGAGTCACCCAACGGATCCACGCCGCTGATGATGGCGGCCCACTACGGCCACCCCACGGTCGTCAAACTGTTGCTGGAAGAGGGCGCCGACCCGCTGCTCAAGAACCAGCAAGGCCTGTCGGCCATCGACTTCGCCAACCGGGCGCAGCGCGCTGAATCGGCGGAAATCATTGCTGCGTTCGTCCGGGCCAGACAGCCCAAAGGCCGCTGGTAGCCGTGCGCCGCCACGGTTCTCCAGCACAAACCGGGCGTGTTCCCGGGTCTGTCTTGTAGGTGTAACCCACATGGGGCAATTGCCTTGACCGGATCAGAATCGCCAGAACCAATATTTGGAGGAGACACTGTGAAGCTGGCAAGTCAAAAAGACTTTTTCTCTGGTTTGATGTTCACCATCGTGGGCGGTTCGTTCGCCATGGGTGCAACGAGCTTCGACGTGGGCACTGCAGCCCGCATGGGCCCCGGGTATTTCCCGTTGCTGCTCGGAATCTTGCTCACGGCCCTCGGCATCGTAATCACGATCCAGTCCTTTCGCAGCAAGGCGCCCGACGGTGACCCCATCGGAAAGATTGCATGGCGCCCGCTGGGCTTCGTGCTTGGCGCCAACCTGGCCTTCGGCGCACTGCTGGTGGGTTTGCCTTCGCTGGGCATTCCAGCCATGGGCTTCATCGCCGCCATCTACGGCCTGGTGATCATCGCCGGCTACGCGCGCCCCAAGTGCGACATCAAGGAATCCCTGATCCTGGCAACCTTGCTCGCGGTCGGCAGCTACGGCGCCTTCGTCTACATGCTCAACCTGCAGTTCCCGGTGTGGCCTGCCTTCCTGACCGCCTGACCGGAGACAACCCTCATGGAACTCTTTGACAACCTCGCACTGGGCTTCAGTGTCGCGTTCACCCTCCAGAATCTGATTTATGCGTTTGTGGGCTGCCTGCTGGGCACGCTCATCGGCGTGTTGCCGGGCATCGGCCCGCTGGCCACCATCGCCATGTTGCTGCCCGTGACCTACGGCCTGGAGCCCGTGGCAGCGCTCATCATGCTGGCCGGCATTTACTACGGCGCGCAGTATGGTGGATCGACCACCGCCATTCTGGTCAACCTGCCAGGCGAGTCGTCCTCGGTCGTGACCGTGATCGACGGTTACCAGATGGCGCGCAAGGGCAGGGCAGGTCCTGCGCTCGCAGCCGCGGGCCTCGGCTCGTTCTTTGCGGGTTGCGTGGGCACCCTCGTGCTGGCCGCGTTTGCGCCGCCGCTGACCGAGGTGGCGCTGAGTTTCGGCCCCTCCGAGTACTTCGCACTGATGGTGCTGGGCCTCATCGGCGCCGTGGTTCTGGCCTCGGGTTCGCTGCTCAAGGCGCTGGCCATGATCGTGCTGGGTCTGCTGATCGGTCTGGTCGGCACCGATGTGAACTCCGGCGTCGCCCGTTTCAGCTTCGACATCCCGGAGTTGACCGATGGCATCAACTTCGTCGTGATCGCCATGGGTATCTTTGGTTACGGCGAGATCATCAGCAACCTGTCTCAGGACGAGAGCGAACGGCAAGTGTTCACCGGCAAGGTGCATGGCCTCATGCCCACGAAGGAAGACTTCAAACGCATGTTGCCCGCTGTCCTGCGCGGCACGGCCCTGGGCTCCGTGCTGGGCATCCTGCCCGGTGGCGGTGCGTTGCTGTCGTCGTTTGCGGCCTACACCATCGAGAAGAAGACCAAGCTCAAGCCGGGCGAAGTTCCTTTTGGCCAGGGCAACATCCGCGGCGTCGCGGCTCCCGAGTCGGCCAACAACGCCGGTTCGCAAACCTCGTTCATCCCGTTGCTCACGCTGGGCATTCCCCCCAACGCCGTGATGGCGCTGATGGTTGGCGCGATGACCATCCACAACATCCAGCCGGGTCCACAGGTGATGACCTCCAACCCCGAGCTGTTCTGGGGACTGATCGCGTCGATGTGGATCGGCAACCTGATGCTCGTGGTGTTGAACCTGCCACTGATCGGCGTCTGGGTGAAGCTGCTGTCCGTGCCTTACCGCTGGTTGTTTCCGGCCATCCTGCTGTTCTGCGCGATCGGCGTTTATTCGACCAACAACAACAGCTTCGACATCTGGATGGTGGCCGTGTTCGGCCTGATCGGTTACAGCTTCATCAAACTCGGCTGCGAGCCCGCTCCGTTGCTGCTGGGCCTGATCCTCGGTCCCATGATGGAAGAGTACCTGCGCCGCGCCTTGCTGATCTCGCGCGGCGACTGGTCGGTGTTCGTGACCCGTCCCATTTCCGCCTCGCTGCTCGCAGCCGCCTTGCTCCTCCTGGCCATCGTGTTGCTGCCGGCGATCAAGAAGAAGCGTGAAGAAGCTTTCGTCGAGGACTGAGCGCAGCTCGGTCGATTCGCCCCGGAGAGCCCGACCTTGCGTCGGGTTTTCCTTTTTGTGGGGCGACAAGCCTGATCTTTGATATTCCACGATGTATAGACTTGTAAAGTTAAAGTCTCAAAAATGCATAAAGGCCCCTTGGGGCCTTTTTTTTTCACTGTAGCAGGATCGACACGCTTCGGAGCAGGCCAGTGGAGCTCGGACGTTGACATGGGGCCTGCTGCCCCATACCCCTGCCCCACAGCCCTACGGGCGCCCCACAGGGGGGCTGCTGCGGGTCCCCGTGTTGTCTCCAGAGACGAGAACGGCAGATCCTCGCGACGGTTCCCCGGGTTGGGGAGAGGGCTCTTGCTCGAAGGGCAGGAAGATCCCGTGCCGAACGATCTGCACGCAGATCTCGTTGGTGGTCTGGTACGGTGTGCCGCGCTGCGTGAAGCACTTGCAGCCCTTGCCTGTCCATTGGACACAGGCCGCAGGCAACGGCACCACCTTGGGCGTCGTCATGGCGTCGTAGGCCGGGGCGGTGTGCTCCAGGCCTTGAATGCGAGGAACAAAGCTCGCGGCGTACTGCGCCGCTGTAAGAGGCGTTTTCTCGTTACGCGCTGGGGTAGGTGCCGGTGCAACAGCTTGGACCAGTGCAGGGACGGACTGCTCGGTCTGTGGCAGGTCTTTGCCCTGGGACATGCCGTAGAAACTCCAGATAACCCAGGCGATCATGCACGCAGCGACCACCAGACCCACGCCGGCCATGATGAGCTTGAGCGGGATCTTGCGCTTGGCGGTGTGAGCCGATGCACTCTCGTACCAGGTGTAAACCTCTTTGTCGAAAGGCCTCGACGTGACAGTGCCGGTGTCACCGCTGCCTGGTCGCTGAGGGTTGTCAACGACAGACGCCCACTTGAGCTCGTTGGAGCTCTCAGTCATTGCACTGGTCTTGAAGTGTCGGTGCCAGCCTGGTGTAGCGATGGCTCGCCGCACAAACGCGTCAAAGTTCAGCGGGTGCTGGGTGAGCAAAAAGAAATCGAACCCACGCTTACGGTGCTCCTTGTTAATGGCCTCGATCCAACCAGGTGGGCGACCGGTGCCGCGCACCGGCATGTGCTCCTGGCACTCGTCGATCACGCAGATGGAGCCATCGGGGAGATCCTGCCATTTCGCGGGCTCGAAGAGCTTCCAGCCGAAGTCATGGATCGGCTGCTTGGGCGTGAAGCCGCAATAGAACACCGGCCGGTCGGTCTCCAGCTGGAGATTGCGCACGTCGCGCAGGGTGAACAGTGTCTTGCCTGTGCCATTGGCACCAGTGCTGAGGTAGACGAAACCTCGCTGCTTGCGGAGTGAGCGCGTGATCATTTCTTGACCCACTGTTTCAGCGTGTCGCTGGTGAGGCCGTTCAAGACCATGCGAGCGAGCAGGGCGCTGGTGATGATGTTGATGAACTGGCCGACACCCATGTACCCGAGCAGGCCAACCATCTCGGCGGGCAGGCCACTGAGCGCGTTCAGCATCTCGGCCTTGACGAACCCGAGCGTTGCCGACAAGCCGGTGTAGGTGACAACGCTGATCCCGAGAGCCACCAACACCCGCGGCACCAGAGAGCCGACGATAGAGATCAGACCACCGAGAAGCGAGGCAAGGAATATGGGCATGTCTACTTCCTGAACACGATCAACATCCACGCGAACGAGCCGATGGCCAGCAGCGCGAACCTGAACCACACGAGACTTGGGCAAATCATGCTGAGCGGAAGCGTCGCGGAGATCCAGCCTTCATTGATCACCAGGTCAGACACGCAAGCGCCGCCAGCGAGGGCGTCGGAATCGTCGTAGCTGGATGGGCCGAAGGGGATCGTTTCATTGCCCTCGAGGTCACCGGTCTGATCGCCGTCGCGGCCTTTCTCAGCACCGTACAGCGTGGATTCGTCAGTGACCTTGTTCAGCTTGCAATGCTGGGTATGGACCTCCTTGGCGAGGGCACATTGCACGGCGTCGCCTTCACAGATGAACCCGGCATCGCAGGAGCCGCCGAACGCTGAACCATCACCGTCACCACACTCCTTGGCACCTGGGTTCTCTGAGCAGAACTGGCCCTTGCCCAACGTAGAGGTCTTGGTGCTTGTCGTAGGTGACCCACCGTTGACTGTCGTCGTCGTGGTGGTCGTTGTAGTGCAACTGCCTGCAGCGGTGCACGTGGTGCTCTTAGACTCGTTCCTGGTGGTGGTGTTGCCCGCGCCATCGTTCTCGGTCGTGGACTTAGAGGTAGTTGACTCTGTTTGCGAACAAGGGACATTGACCGTCACGCCGTTGACCTCACCTGGACACGTTCCAGCGGGTGGCCGGTCTACGTCTGCAACCGGCTCTGCAACCGGCTCAGTGGGTGAAACGCACGAGCCCTGCACGTTGGGACTCTCAAGCTGCCCGATCGGCACCCAACCACGCATGACGCCATCTGTCCCGGCGCCGTACAGATCGGCACCTTCGTAGCCGGCTTTGAAGTTGACCTGACAGCCACCCATGCACACCGAGGTGGCGCCCTTGACCATCTGCACGCTACCGTTGTAACTGCTCAGCAGAGTTCCGAAGTTGTTGCAGGGATCGGGAGGAGACTCGCAAGCCGTACCAGCGCTGTTCTGAACATAGGGCGAGGTGCATGAGCATGAAGCACCGGAAGGAGTGCTATTCGCAGGGCACGCCTGAACGGTTTGCGCCGAGCGGGTAGTGCTGAAGGGGTTGCCATCCTGCGCAAGATTGCAACGGTTGAGACTCTCGTCGACGCCCACGAGCGCGATGCCTTGCGACGCACCGCGATCAGCACCATATGCAGCCGTCAGGTAACTCTGACAAGACTCTGTGAGGGAATAGGTCCAACCGGCACCGCCACTGAGAGCCCACTGCTTCGTGGAAACAGTGGGGATCAGAGCGTAGGCCGCAACCGACCATGCAAAGCCGCACGTGAGCACGATCAGGCGGACAAGATGAGCCATGCAGCGGGCAGCAGTGCCAAGAGATAGTAGAAACCCATTTAGTACCTCAGCGAAGCGCCACCATGGCGCTTTGGTGAAGCCCCTCACGCCGGCCGGACGCGAGGGAGAGTCGCTGATCGCTCAGCGGATCATCGAGCCGGCCCAGCGGAAAACCGCCATGGCACCACGCACGATCAGCTTGGCGTTTCCGACCAAGGCGATGGTGCCGATGCCCGCGATCATGTAGGCCACCACGTCGGTGACGTCGGGCTGTGCCGTCACGGTTTGAGCCACCGCTGGGACAGCCGTGAAAACGGCGACGGTGGAGAGAGCGGCGAGACGTTGAAGCTTTGCTTTCATGGATTTACTCCGTTTCTGAGGTTGAGGATTTGCGATCGGAAATCATGTGGATGACTTCGCGGTAAACCGCGGCGACAGCCCACACCAGCAGGATCGCGCCGCTGATCTGTCCCGCCTGTTCAAGCGTGAGATTGAAAGGAGGGATGGAGATGACGTGGACCAACGTGACCGTGCAAGAGGTGGCGCACTCGATCACGGTGGGGTCCATCAGGCGGCCTGTTTCGAAGCGGCTGGGGTGCCGTGGGCCAGCCCGATGGGCTTGATGCTGTGGACGATGATTTCGGAGCCGCGCTTCGTGGCGCTGAGCTCCATCTCGACGTCCGCGTTGATCGGGAAGTCGTTGTGCATGATGGGCTTGACCACCGCGCTGCTGAGGCACTTGTACTCAACGGTGCGGAAGCCCTTGATATTGAGCTTGCTCGCATCGAAGGGCTCTTCGATGAAGATCTGGCCGTTGTCGTAAGCCTGACCCTCGACGTCGCCGACAAAGAAGCCGGCACCTTTGATGATGCATTTCTGATGAACACGCATGACGTTTCTCCTAGTGGAATGGCGGAGGAGACCCGCCGTTTAAAAACCCGGCGAGGCTCGCGCGCTCCAGTCTCCTTGGGACGCCAGGCCGGGCAATTTCTTTGCAGATCTCCTCTGCAGACAGACCCATGACGCGCAACACATCCAGCACTTGCCCGTATGAGGTACAGGCATGGCCCTTCATCACTTCGAGAGCGATCTCGCCCTCTTTCTGGTGTGTTGCGATGCGTTCGCCTGCGGCGTCGAGCACGCGCTCCAGGCACTTGTACGCACCGACGAAATAGACGTCTGGCCGCGTGAGAATGTCCATGGGGAGGTCGCGATCGTTGTTGCGCAACTCGACCTCGAAGCGTGTCCAGGCGCTGGCCTGATCGCCGAGCTGGCGACCCTTCTCGTACACGCGGCACATCTTGCCGTTCTCGCGTCGGCCCACCTCAAGGGTGCGGCCATGCTTGGGCTGGCCGAGCCAATCGCCGATGAGACTGTGCCTGGGCATGGCACCGCTGGTGCCTGCTCGAAAGTCATCAGCGAGATACCAATCTCGGGCGTCTTCCACGCTGAACTCGCCTTCGAGGCAGTCCACAGCGAGATCAACACGGGTGAGCTTGGCTTCCGTCCAGGACTCAAGAACGGTGCGGAACCTCGACCAGTTCAGCATCCGAGAGCAGCCAGCGCCAGACAGATCAAGACGTGCCCGAAAACCGTGGTGCGATCCCCCAAAGTCAACCCGGCCCACATGAACAGGGCGACCGCCCATGGGTACATAAAACCGTACGCCAGACTCGTATCCGAACATGCCATTGACCGACTCCCCCAGGACGCCGCCGAGAAACTCAGACAGCAGGTGATGGATCGTTGCGGCGACGTGTTCATCGTGATCCGGGAGCCAGGTCACGGTGCACCAATCCAATTTCGCCGACTTGGTTTCTTCCCCCCCTGTTAGAGCAGGGGGGCAGCGGCCTGCCGCCGCTGCGCTGCGCTTGCCATCGGCAGCAGGCCGCGCGCTCATTGCGTCGCTCCCTTGATGCCGGTCATGACCTTGCCGCAGGCACAGGACCAGATGGCCGGCTCGCGTGCGCGTTCGTCCTGGTGGACAGGCCAGCTTGTACGGGCTCGCTTGACCATCCAGCAATGCACGTTCGGATAGCGTGCCTGGAGAGGTGCGGGAGCTTCGAACTGAAGTGGGAGCTGGTCTGAGGGCTTCATGCGTTTGCACCTGTTACAAACAAGCCAGAAAGGGAAAACGCAATGGGCAACCTCAAGCAATTCGAAATAGAAATGACAAAGGCCGCCTTCCAACTCATGGTGTTGGAGGCAATTGCATTCGCGATTGGGATGGTTGTGCTGTACATGGTCATCAGGTACGCAATCCGCGATGGAATCAACGATTCGCGGTTGGGCAATGAATGGCGAGCAACGGTGAACAGGAGCAGAACAACAACGCGAGACGGCGACACGATGCCGCCGATGCATGTGGACTGAACGGCGTTCAACGCTGACCGCCTGAACGCTTGGGCATCTGTTCCAGGAACAGGCCGATGTGCAGCCAGCTGGTGTGGTTCGCTGGCGTGTGAACCTTGACGGTGGCTGCTGCACCTGGTGCGCGGTGGCCGGTAACAAAGGCGCGGTGCCTGTTGTGGCTGTTCGGTGTCGGCTGTACAGTCATGACGTTGGGCTTTCGTGTACGTCCTCAGTTGGAGGACGTTCGAACAGTACACCGCCGGAGTACGCTATGCAAGACCATGATCAGATGCTGGAGCTGCTTGACAGCGCATCCAAAGTAGTAGGAAGTGACTACAAGCTGGCGCAGATGCTGGAAGTGTCCAGACAGACTGTGAGCGACTGGAAACACGGCCGGAAACCGTGCCCGCCAGCAGACATTGCACTTATGGCCAGCGTCGCGGGCCTCGATGCAGAAGCTTGGCTGGTGAGAGCCACGATCGCGAAATACGAGGGAACGTCCAAGGGGGACAGGCTGTACAAGGCCCTGGGAAAAGCATTGCTAGCGACTGGCGCGGCCGTCGCTTCAAGTGGAGCAAGCGCAACGGCGATTTTTGGGAACACGGTGCCTAGCACCCTCAGCGACTGGCTGGTCGCATGTTCTACGATGTATATTATGTATAGATAAAGATGCACATGGTGTATCTCACTCAGGCTTGAAGCTTGCTTTGTATTCCGCGTCCTTATCAAGACCGCGCTTCCCTACTATGCGGGGAAACACCAGCAGCCCTTTAACGGTGCACCCCGAGGCCTCAACCTACAATCCACACGCCTGTCTCAACCTGTTTGGCGGTTCACTTGAACGCCATTGAAAGATGCCCATGAAAAACCTGATTCTGTCCCTGAGCCTTGTTGGTGCCGCTGCCTTGGTGGGCTGTGGAAAAACCGAAACGCCTGCACCTGCAGCCGCACCCGCACCAGCCCCCGTTGCCGCTGCACCCGCGCCGGCCGAACTGCCCGAACTCAAAGTCGCGATCGATCCGACCTACGAACCCTTCACCTTCAAGACCGCGGACGGCAAACCCACCGGTTTTGACGTGGACATCGCCGAAGCGCTGTGCAACGAAATCAAGCGCAAGTGCGTGTATGTCGAACAGGTCTGGGACAGCATGATCCCCGGTCTGCAGGCCAAAAAATACGACGCGATCATCAGTTCGATGTCCGTCACGGAAGAGCGCCTGCAAGTGGTCGACTTCTCGGACAAGTACTACTTCACGCCCAGCCGCATCGTCGTCAAGACCGGCACGGCGTTCACCGATCTGGCGTCGCTCAAGGGCAAGAAAATCGGCGTGCTCAAGGGCAGCACGCAAGAGAAGTACGCCATGGGTGAACTCAAGTCGGTCGGCGTGAGCGTGGTCCCCTACGAAGCGCAGGACCAGGTGTACCTGGACATCAAATCCGGCCGTCTGGACGGCACCGTGGCCGACCAGGTCGAGGTCAATGGTGGTTTCCTGAGCAAGCCTGAAGGTGCTGGCTACGGCTTCGTGGGCCCGGTTCTGGCCGATGCCAAGTACTTCGGTACGGGTGTTGGCGTGGCCATGCGCAAAGGTGAAACCGCACTCAAGGACGAGCTGAACGCGGCCATCAAGGCCATCCGCGCCAACGGCGTCTACGAGACGGTCAGCAAGAAGTACTTCGACTTCGACGTGTACGGCAACTGAGCTGACGCGTTTTGTCCGGCTACTTCAGCTCGATCCTGCAGGGCGCCCTCCTCACGGTGGGCGTTTCACTGGCCGCCTTGATGGTGGCCATCCTGCTGGGTCTGCTGGGTGCTGTGGCCAAACTCTCGGGCCGCCCCGTGCTTGTGGGGCTGGCCACGGTCTACACCACGCTGGTGCGTGGCATTCCCGAGTTGGTGCTGATGTTGCTCATCTTTTACGGTGGCACCATCGGTCTCAACCACCTTCTCGAAGCCATGGGCAGCAAGTCCTCGGTGGACATCAACCCGTTCCTGGCGGGAGTGCTGACCATCGGCTTCATCTACGGCGCCTACATGACGGAGACTTTCCGCGGCGCCATCCTCTCGATTCCCAAGGGCCAGATGGAAGCGGCGTGGGCGTTCGGCATGGGGCCGGTGCGCACCTTCCTGCGTATCACCGCGCCCCAGATGGTGCGCTACGCCCTGCCCGGCTTCACCAACAACTGGCTGGTGCTGATCAAGGCCACCGCGCTCGTCAGCTTGATCGGTCTGCAGGAAATGACCTACCTGGCCAAGCAGGCCAGCTCGGCCACCCGTGAGCCATTCACCTTCTTCCTGTTCGCCGCAGCGCTGTTTCTGGTCTACACGTCCGTGTCGCTGTGGGCGCTGCGCTGGCTGGACCGACGCTTCAGCCTGGGCGTGAGACGCGCCAACACCTGAGCACCTGCCCATGAAATGGGAAGTCATTTTTCAACCCAGTACCTTGGCCATGTACGGCGAAGGGCTGATCACCACACTGTGGTTGCTGCTCTCGTCACTGGGCGTGGGCACGCTGCTCGCGGTGCTGTTTGCGCTGGCTTTGACGAGCTCGATCGCGCCGCTGCGCTGGCTCGTCGGCGCCTACACCTACGTGATCCGCGGCACGCCGCTGCTGATCCAGCTCTATTTGATTTACTACGGCCTTGCGCAACTCGACTGGATCCAGGACCGCTGGAATGATGTCTGGCCGTGGACGCATTTCAAAGAGCCGTTCTTTTGCGCGCTGCTGGCGTTCAGCCTGAATACCGCGGGCTACACCGCCGAGATGCTGGCCGGAGCCATCCGCGAAACATCGGCCGGTGAAATCGAAGCGGCGCAGGCCATGGGCATGAGCCCGACAACCGCCATGCGTCGCATCGTGCTGCCCAGCGCCATCCGCCGCACACTGCCGGCCTACAGCAACGAGGTGGTGATGATGCTGCACGCCACCAGCTTGGCGAGCACCGTGCCCGCCATGCTGGACGTGACCGCTGCGGCCAGCCGCATCTATTCCGATTTCTACCTCCCGTTCGAGGCCTACATCTTTGCGGCTGCGATCTACCTGACCATCACCTTCAGTCTGGTGGGCGTGTTCAAGCTCGCCGAGCGGCGCTTTCTGGCCCATCTGGCACCCCGCGGCCACTGAGGCGCGTGGCCTCCGTCGAACCATGCAACGCACCGAACATTCCTTGCTGAGCCCGAGCCTGGGCAGCCAGAAAACCTTGGTGGCCTTTCACTTCGGCACGCCAGGTGTGCGGCCCAAGGTCTACATCCAGGCCAGCCTGCACGCCGAAGAACTGCCCGGCATGCTGGTGGCACACCACCTGCGTCAGCGGCTGGAAGCGGCCGACAACGCAGGCCTTCTGCGCGGCGAGGTGGTCCTGGTGCCGGCGGCCAACCCGATCGGTCTGAGCCAACGCCTGGACCACCGCGCCATGGGCCGGTTCGAATTCGACACCGCCCAAAACTTCAATCGCCACTACCCGGACATGGCCGACGCCGTGCTGGCCGATGCCCGCACCCGCCTGGGCCCAGACGCGCAAGCCAACGTGGCCACGGTACGCCAACTGGTGGGCGATTGGCTCACCCAGTGGCAGCCCGCCAGCGAACTCGACAGCATGCGCCGGCAACTGCTGCTGCTCTCGCACGACGCCGACCTGGTGCTGGACCTGCACTGCGACAACGACGCGGTGATGCACATCTACAGCGAAGAAGCCTGCTGGCCCCCGCTGGAACCGCTGGCACGCCTGCTGGGCTGCCATGCCGTGCTGCTGGCGCGCGAGTCGGGCGGTGGGCCGTTTGACGAGCGCCTCTCGGGTCTGTGGTGGCAGCTGGCTTGCGCACTGCGCGCCACAGGCGTGAACGTTCCCCTGCCCCAGGGCTGCGCCAGTGCCACCGTGGAGCTGCGTGGCGAGGGCGACGTGTCGCACGAGCTCGCGCGCAAAGACGCCCACGCGATCGTTGCGTTCCTGGAACATGCGGGCGCCCTGGCCGCCGCTGCGCTGGTCCCGCTGCCGCCCCTGGTCTGCAAGCCCACGCCGCTGGCAGGCTCGCAGACCTTGCGCTCACCGGTGCCTGGCGTGTTGGTGTTTCTGGTGAAACCCGGCGCCCGCGTGAACGTAGGGGACGTGGTGGCCGAGGTGATCGACCCCACCGCGGCCGGACTTGCGCGTGTGCACGAGGTGCGCGCCGAAGTCTCGGGCGTGCTGTACGCGACCGTGCGCGAGCGCTACATCGTCTCTGGCGGCGAGGTCGGCAAGATTGCTGGCGCCACACCCTTCCGCTCCGGCGACCTGCTGGGCGCCTGAGTTTTCATTCCATCGGGCATCGACCATGACTGCAGATTCAACCGCTACCAAGACGCCTGGACGCCCGCTGCTGGAGGTCCACGACATCCACAAGCGCTTTGGTGCCAACGAAGTGCTCAAGGGTGTCTCGCTGCAAGCGCGGGCCGGCGACGTGATCAGCCTGATCGGCAGTTCCGGCTCGGGCAAGAGCACGCTGCTGCGCTGCATCAACCTGCTGGAGAACCCGAACACGGGCCGCATCATCCTGGCGGGCGAAGAGCTTCAACTCAAGGCCGACAAGCGTGGCGAGTTGCGCGCGGTCAACGCGGCGCAGTTGCAGCGCCTGCGCACCAAGCTGGCCATGGTGTTCCAGCACTTCAACCTCTGGGCCCACATGACGGTGCTGCAGAACATCATCGAAGCGCCGGTGAACGTGTTGGGCATCCCGAAAGACAAAGCGGTGGAAACCGCGCGGCGCTACTTGGAGCGCGTGGGTCTGCGCGGCGTGGAAGACCGTTACCCCTCGCACATGAGCGGTGGTCAGCAACAGCGCGTGGCCATTGCCCGCGCGTTGGCCGTGGAGCCCGACGTGATGCTGTTCGACGAGCCCACCAGCGCGCTCGATCCCGAACTGGTCGGCGAAGTGCTGCGTGTGATGAAGCTGCTGGCCGAAGAAGGCCGCACCATGGTGGTGGTCACACACGAGATGGGTTTTGCGCGCGAGGTGTCGTCGCACCTCATCTTCCTGCACAAGGGCTGCATCGAAGAGCAAGGCGTGCCCGCCGAGGTGTTGGCGCGCCCCAAGAGCGAGCGCCTGGCCCAGTTTCTCTCAGGCAACCTGAAATAAGCCCTTCAGGGCACGAGTTCCAGCGTCGAGGTCCACTCGCCGGGCTTCATCGAAAGGGACCGGTACTCCACCGCACCCCAGGTCTTGCTCATGTCGCGGTAGCGGCCTGAGAACACATTGCCGCTCTGCCCCGTTTGGTAGATGAAGCGCGAGTTGTCCATGTCTGACAGGTCGTAGATGGCGCGCAGGCTGGCCGCGTGCCGGTTGGCAAATGGCGCATCGAGCTTGTCCAGGTGGTACTGGCCGACGTTGACCGTGAATGGATCGCCACCCGTGGGTGTGCGCACCTCGAAGAACGGAGCCAGCGCTTTCACGTTGCTCAAGGGCCGGTGGATGGAGATCGCCGGGTGGGCGTTGGACCATCGCCAGGCGGCCACGTCATCGCCGTGTTTCTGCCGCAGTTGATCAAGTGCCCGGTCCAGCGCCCGCGTACTGGCCGCCTCGCAACCGGCTGCGCCACACCACGACGCATCGTTGCGCTCCAGGATGCCTTCGACCGCGTTGCGAAACAGGCGTTTGCCGTACAGCGTCTCAAAGCGCGCCTGCCCCAGGCGCTCGCCCACCACATGGCGCGTGAACGCATCGACCCAGGCCGTGTAGATCAGCGGCGCTGCCAGCTCGGCACGCATCTCGCCGTTGAAGTCCTTGAGTTGCGCTTGTGCCGCCGCGGCCAGCGGATGGCTCGACGGTGTCTTTTGCAGGAACGGCAACAGGCGCACGGTGGCGGCCGATTGCAGGTCGCCGTGCATGGCCTGGAACGACGCCATCGTGTGTTGCGGCGTGGCTTGCAGCAGCGCTTCAATGCGCTCCTGGCGGTACGGCGTGGCCCAGTCCTGCGTGATGAAGTGGGGGTAGTCGGCGGCGTGGATGCGCTGGTTGGCGGTGGCGATCCAGCCGCGTTCGCCGGCGTCCTGCGGCGTGTCTTCATAGGGCAACCAGCCCACCCAGTCGTAGCGCGCGTCCCAGCCCGGCGCAGGCGCCACGCCGCGGATGTCGTTGTCTGCAGCCCGCAGCGGCACCCGACCCACCGCCTTGTAGGCGATGACGCCACTGCGATCGGCCATCAACACGTTCTGCATGGGCGAGTGGAAATCGGCAAAGGCCTTGGTGAGATCGGCCACCGACTGCGCGCGGTTCGACTCCATCGTGGCCACCACGTTGCGGTTGTCGGCGTCCAGGGCGGTCCAGCGCAAGGCCAGCACAAACTTGCGCGTGTCCATGACCTCGCCGTGGCGCGCCTGCGCATCACTGAGCACCGGACCGTGGCGCGTGCTGCGCACCATGTGGCTCACGTCGGGCTGGTTCTTCACGCGGATGGTTTCCATGCGCAGGCTGAAGTCGGCCCAGACCGGCTCGGCGGTGTTGCCCGGCACGCGGTACTGCGCCGGGTTGGCCGGGTTGATTTGCTCGATGTAGAGGTCCTGCACGTCGGGCCCGGTGTTGGTGAAACCCCAGGCCACCTGCGCGGTGCGGCCCAGCACCACAAACGGCGCGCCCGGCAGCGTGGCGCCGATCACGTCCATGCCTTTGACGCCGTCGGCATCGGGTGCCTGCAGCCGCGCGAAGTACCAGATGGCCGGCGCGCTCAGGCCCAGGTGCGGATCGTTGGCCAGCAAAGGCATGCCGGTTGTGCTGCGCGCGCCCGAGACCACCCAGTTGTTGGAGCCCTTGCCTTCGATGTTGCCCAGCTCCTGGGTCCAGCGCTGCATGTCGCGACCGATCAGTGCAGCCATGGTCTGCGGTTCGGGTTTGGCGGTGGACGTGGTGACCGGTGTTGTTCGGTACAGGCCGAGGCCGCGGTACAGACTGGCCAGGTCGGCTGTGGCGGCCGGCGGCTCACCCGGGTACGGCGGAAACAGTTGCCACAGCGCCGGCGTGTCGATGTTTTGCAGGGCCGTGAGGCGCGCAAATTCGTTGCCCCAGTTGCCGCCCAGGTCCAGCGCCATCATGAGCGACCAGCCGACGCTGTCCAGCGGATCCCAGTAGCGCCCGGCGCGGGCCTCGGGCCCCGGGTCCACGCCGAGCAAAACGAACTCCGGCGACAGTGCCTGCGAACTGGTGGCATAGAACGCGTTGATCCCGTCGCTGTAGGCCTGCAAGGCCAGGCGCGCGTCGGGCGGCAAACCATCCCATTGCCGCTGTGCGGCCTGGCGGATGCCCAACGTGCGCATGAGCTTGTCGGTCTCCAGCGTGGCCGGGCCCACCACTTCCGAGAGCGAACCGCGCATCACCCGCCGGTTGAACTCCAGTTGCCAGCCGCGCTCCTGAGCGTGCACATAGCCCAGGGCTTTCCACGCATCGGTCGGTCGGTTGGCCAGGATGTGCGTGACATCGCTGGCGTCACGGTGCACCGTGACCGGCCCGGCCAGGCCACCCAGCTGCAGCCGCCCGTTCATTTGGGGCAAGGTTCGCTGCGCGTAGAACGCAGCAGCGGCCCCCGCAGCCACCACCAACACCACCACAAGCTTGAAGAAGCGTTTGATCCAGCGCATGGTGTCTCCTGCGTGTTGTGGGGGGCTGTTCGCCACCAGCAACCGGGTTGCCAACACCCCGGTGGGTGGGACCTTCAGTTTCGAGGCGGCGTGCGCCCGAGCACCATGCTGCCGTTGACCAGCTTGAAGCTCACCATGGGCGCGCTGAAGTCGGTGAACGGAGCCCCCAACGCGATCTCACCGTCGCTGTGCAGCATGCATTCCTGGCGACGCAGCGCGATCACGTTGTCGCCACCGGCAAACCGCACCCAGGTGCCGTAGCTGCTGATGTCTTCCAGCACGTAGTTGCCCGAGCGCATGTCGATGCGGGTGTGCATGCGGGAGACACGCGGGTCGCTCACCACAAAGTCGGCCTCGGGCACCCGGCCGATCTTCAGGGGCAGCTCGGTCAGGCCAAAGCTGCGGCTGCTGTCCAGCCACGACAGCTCGATGCCACCCATGCCGACGTCTTTTGGCGGCGTGAGCGAATGCAGATCGGCGGGCAAGGTGAGGAACTCGGACAGCATTTCCTGCTGCCATTCGATGCGGAACACCTCGCAAGGCTCGGTGCGGCCCTTGATGCGGATGGGCCCCAGGCTGCGGCTGCGAACGGGGGTGCGCGGACCCAGCTCACGAACCACGTTGTCGGTCACCAGGATCTGTTCGCCACCGGCCAGGTCGCTCAGGCGCGAAGCGAGGTTGACGGCATCACCAAAACAGTCGCCGTCCACCACCACGACCTGGCCGCGGGCCATGCCGATCTGCATCATCAGTTTGAGGCGGTTGGGCCACTGGACCACGCGTTTGGCGTGCTCCTGCTGGATTTGAACCATCGCTTCCACCGCGAGGCGGTTGCTGGTGAAGGAGAGCAACACCCCGTCTCCCAACATCTTGACGACGACGCCGCCGTGCTCCACGCCGGTGGCCCCGATCCATTGGGTGAGTTTGGTCACCACCATCGTGGCGCGGTCGTTACCCAGTGTTTCAAACACCGAGACGCTGCCGGTCAAATCCACGAAAGCAATTGTCAGTTCGGCCATAAAGCAGATGAATATCGGCTGGATTAGAGCACAGGCTCCAAAGAGCTCTTTGTCACCTGCCAACACGCGTTTGCCCGACCTTGCGCTGCGGGTTGCGCGCCCCCCCCTTCCTGTTCATGCGGTATTAATCCCTTGCGCCGTTTTTCATGAAAATGGACTCAAAGGTATTACAGACCTAATGCATGGGATAAAAAAATCCCCGTAAACCTTTGATTTGTTTGTTGTTTTTCCACTGCCAAACGACGTGCGGGATTGCGTGAACACGGTAAGAGAACGTATCCTGCGGTTGGATTCATACAAGTCGTTGAGGACACACCATGCGCTGGTTCAAACCGAGTCTGCGAAACAGCATTTCTGCCCTGCTCAGTCCCGAGGTTCATCAGGACCCGGGTCAGGCGTTGGAGCCTGTGCGAAAGGCCATGCTGGATGTGCTCGGCGAAGACGGTGCCCAGATCAATCCCCAACTCACGCGCCGCCTGAAGTACCTGCACGATCCCCACGCCCTGTGGTTTGCACGGGCCGAAATGGTGGCTGTTTTGAGTCAGTTGCATGGCGAGGCGCTGGCGGTGCACCGGGTGCAAAGCCTGTCCCCCGTGTTTGCCGGCCTCGTGCCCAAAAGCCTGATCGATTCTTCGCGCCTGCGCACACGCTGAGCCGCGCTTCGCAGCTTGCTGGCGGCGAATCACCGCCGCCGCTGCCTCATCCCCAGTAAATCAGGGCATCACGCCCTTCCACCATCAGATCGACCTTCTGCCCCACGGGCAGCAGCACCTTGGTGGGCACATGCCCGAACGGCAGCCCGGTGAACACCGGGGTCTTGGTCTTCGTGCGCAACCAGTCCACCACCGTTTGCAGTTTGAAACCCCGGTCGTAACCGGGCACC
Source organism: Hydrogenophaga sp. (assembly GCA_046314475.1). Taxonomy (GTDB): domain Bacteria; phylum Pseudomonadota; class Gammaproteobacteria; order Burkholderiales; family Burkholderiaceae_C; genus Hydrogenophaga. The sequence continues at coordinate 7,819 of JBKBWW010000008.1, read as the reverse complement.
AGTTTGAAGCGGTTGAACGAACCCATCAGCACCGCCTTTTGACGCCCGAGGATGCCGGCGTTGAGCAACTGGGTGAGCTGGCGCTCGATGCGGTAGGGGTGCTCGTTGGTGTCTTCCAGAAACAGGATGCCGCCGGTGATGGCGGGCAGGTGTGGCGTGCCCACCAGCGAGCAAATCACGTTGAGGTTGCCGCCCCACAGCGTGGCCGAACGCACCCGCAGCTCCGGCTGCGCGTCTGCCTTGCCGGGCTTCATGGCGGTCAGGTCGGACGCCGGCAGCCGCCAGCCCGCGCCCTCCCCGTGGCCGACCAGCAGGTCGTCAAAACACGCTTCCATGATGTCGTCGGGCGCCTCAGTGCCGAAGTCTTCACCGAGCGCCGGGCCGGCCCAGGTACAGGCACCGGTTTTGGCCAGCAGCGCCATCTGCAAAGCCGTGAAGTCGCTCAGGCCCACGAACTGCGTGCCGCCTTCAATCGCTTTGCTGAGCTGCTTGAACGGCAGTTCGCCCAGGATGCGGGTGAGCCCGTAACCGCCGCGGGAAATGAGCGCCACGTGGGCGCCGCTGGCTGCCGCGCGCCCGATGGCAGCAAGCCGTGTCTCGTCGTCACCGGCAAAGCGCATGTGGCTGCTGAGCGCCGCTTCGTCGATCTCGACCTCGTGCCCCAGGGTTTTGAGCCGCGCCACACCGCGGCGAAACGCGGCCTTGTCGCGCACCGCGCTGGAGGGGGAGTAGATGTAGATGTGGCTCATGGGTTCGGGCTGCGGAAAAAGGGGTGAATTATCGAGTCACTCAAGCGCGGAAATGGCGCACAGCCGCTTGCGCAAGGGCCTCGCCGTGTTCCTGTACAAAGTGCCCGGCCTGTGGCAGCAGCATTGGCTCGGGGCAGTGGCGGATCGAGGCGTGCAACGCGCGCATCACCGGTTCGCCCAGCACCGGGTCTTGTTGACCGATGGCCATGAGGCTTTGCCCCTGCCATTGACTCGACCAAAAGGTTTGCGCCTGGCGGCTGATGGCCGCACCGTCGTCGTCCAGGTGCTCGGGCACCATGGCCGGAAACGCACGCAGGGCCGTGCGGTGGCCTTTATCTGGGAACGGCGCGTTGTAGGCGGCGCATTCTTCGGCGCTCATCTGCGGGTTTCCGCGCGCGAACAAGCGCGCCACGTCGAACGCCGGGTTCTGCGCGCACATCGTTCGCCAAGCCAGAAAGCCCGGCGACAAAGGGGCCTCGCCAGTGGCCAGGGTGGTGTTCATCACCAGCAGGCCGCGGTAGCGCTCAGGTGCCTCCATCGGCAGCGTGAGGCCGAGCAGGCCACCCCAGTCCTGCACCACCAGCACCACGTTGCGCAGGTCGAGCCGCTCGATGAATTCGAGCAGCACCTGGCGGTGCCAGCTGAACGTGTGCGCGCTGTCCTTCTTGGGCTTGTCGCTGCGGCCAAAGCCGATGAGGTCGGGCGCCAACACGCGGCCACCGCTGGCGAGAAACACCGGGATCATCTTGCGGTACAGGTAACTCCAGGCCGGGTTTCCGTGCAGACAGAGCCATGTCAGCGGTGCGTTTGGCGGGCCTTCGTCCAGGTGGTGCATGCGCCAGCCGTTCAACGCGGGCAGATCGCTCAGGTAGTGGGGCTGCCAGGGGTAGCCGGGCAGATTGGCAAAGCAGGCGTCCGGCGTGCGCAGCGCGTCTTCGCGCAAAGGATGTGGATTCACGCGGCGCTCCTTGAAAAAACCGCGCAACAACTCAGCCGCCTCGTCGGCCAGCACCCCGCCCTCCACAGCCGTCTGGTGGTTGAGCTGCCCGTGTTCAAAGAGGTTGATGACCGAGCCGGCCGCACCGGTCTTGGGGTCGGCCGCGCCGAACACCACGCGCGCCAGCCGAGCGTGCAGCATGGCGCCGCTGCACATGGCGCAGGGCTCCAGCGTCACATACAGGGTGCAGCCCTCCAGGCGGTAGTTGCCCATTGCCTGTGCTGCAGCGCGCAGGGCCACGATCTCGGCGTGCGCCGTGGGATCAAAGCCTTCGATCGGGGCGTTGCGGCCGGTGGCCATCACACGCCCGTCTTTCACCACCACCGCCCCCACCGGCACCTCGCCGCTCTCGGCGGCGGCGCGGGCTTCGGCCAGCGCCAGGCGCATGAAGTGGGCGTCGTCGGGGTCGGGCGCAAAGGGCATTTGGCGAGTGTAGGCGAGCCCCCATACCCCACCGGGTAAAATACGCATGGGTGTTGTCGCCGCATGCTGCGGTGAAACAGGTTTGTTTGCGCTGGTCGGGCCGCCACGCGGAATCAACACGACCATGAACCGACACCCTTCCCGGCAGACCCTCCCTCGTGCCCAATTGCTGGCCGAGCGCGCCTTTTCCACCCTGGAGCGTTTTCTCCACATCGAAGCCGTCAGCGGCACGGTGCTGATGTTGGCCGCGGCCATCGCGCTGATCTGGGCCAACTCGCCCGCCGCCGCGAGCTACCACGCGCTGTGGCACACCCCCATCTCGATCGGCCTGGGCAGCCACGTGTTTTCCCAATCGCTGCATTTCTGGATCAACGACGCCCTGATGGCGGTGTTCTTTCTTGTGGTGGGCATGGAGATCCGGCGCGAAATCCACGAAGGCGCGCTGGCCAGCCTGCAGCTCGCCACCTTGCCGCTGGCCGCCGCGTTGGGCGGCGTGGTGGTGCCCGCGCTGATCTATGTGGCACTCAACACCGACGCCACCACGCTGCGCGGCTGGGCGGTGCCCACCGCCACCGACATCGCGTTTGCCATCGGTGTGCTGGCCCTGCTGGGCCGCTCCATCCCGGGCAATGTGCGTGTGCTCCTGCTGGCACTGGCCATCATCGACGACATCGTCGCCGTGCTGATCATCGCCATCTTCTATTCAGGCGGGCTCGACTTCAGCGGTCTGCTGGTGTGCGGCCTGGGCGTGCTGATGGTGCTGGGCCTGCAACAGATCGGCACCGGCTCGGCCTGGGCCTATGTGGTGCCGGGCGCGGTGTTGTGGCTGGGCTTGCTGCAAACCGGTGTGCACCCCACGCTGGCGGGTGTGGTGCTGGGTCTGATGACGCCGGTGTTGCCCGGTCGCTTGCGCGAGCAGCCGCTGGACATGGCCACGCGCGCGCTCGGCGAGCTCAACACCGGCAGCGGTGGATCGCCGCACGAAATCGCCGGCCCGCTCAAACAACTGCGGCAGGCACAGCGCGAGGTCCTTCCACCGGTGATCCGGGTGCAGATGGCGCTGCATCCGTGGGTTGCTTTCGGAGTGATGCCTTTGTTCGCACTGGCCAACGCGGGCGTCACGATCGATGGCGTGGACCTGAGCCTGGGCGGCGCGCAGGCGGTGACCCTGGGCGTAGTGCTGGCGCTTGTGCTGGGCAAGCCATTGGGCGTGGTGGCCGCGAGCTGGCTGGCGGTGCGCCTGGGCTGGTGCCGCCTGCCACCGGGCGTGAGCTGGTCCAGCGTGTTCCTCGTCGGCCTGCTGGCGGGCATCGGTTTCACCATGTCGATCTTCATCGCCACGCTGGCGTTTGACGACGCCAACCTGCTCAACGCCGCCAAGCTGGGCGTGCTGCTGGCCTCGCTGGTGGCTGCGGTGCTCGGCCTGTCCTGGGGGTTTCTGCAGGCCGCACGCGCAAGGCGCAGCGCGGCTCGGGCATGATCCGGGGCTGTTCTGGTTTTCCCTGTGTCCACGCCCCTCCTCCACCCCTCCAACCGCCGCTGGGAACTTGACGCCCTGCGCGGTTTGATGCTCGTGCTGATGACGCTGACCCACATGCCGACGATGTTCTCGTTGCCATCGGGCCAGCCCTTCGGCTTCGTGTCGGCGGCCGAGGGGTTTGTGTTCCTGTCGGCGTACATGGCTGGCCGCGTGTACGGCAAACGTGCCCGGCGCGACGGGGTGGCCGCCATGCAGAGTGCGTTCCACGAGCGCGCGCTCAAGCTCTACCTGTGCCAGCTGGCCTTGCTGCTGCTTGCCTTCACCGTGGTCGCCTGGCTGGGCGTGCACAACCGCCAGGGCGGCGTCACAGGTTTGCTCGAATTCTTCTTCATCGACCCGCAAGCCGCGGTGGTGGGTGCGGCGCTGCTGCTCTACAACCCGCCGCTGCTGGACATCCTGCCGCTGTACATCGCCCTGATGTTGCTCAGCCCGTGGCTGCTGCGCCGCGGTTTGCGCTCAGGCTGGCAAGGCGTGCTCACGGTCAGCACCCTGCTCTGGCTGGCCGAGCAGTGGGGCTTGGGTCTGGCCTTGTACGAGCTGGCCGTGAACACCACTGGCCTGCCCATTCCCTACAAGGACATGGGCGCTTTCCACTGGCTGGGCTGGCAGGCGCTGTGGGTGGTGGGTCTGTGGCTGGGCGCTCGCGAACAGCCGCTGCCGCGTTTTCCGCTGTGGCTGGTGGTCCCTGCCGCGTTGTACGCGGCGGGCATGCTGCTGTGGCGCCAGACGGTGGGCCAGGACCCGATGCCCGGCGTGCCGGCCATTGCCATGCTGCTCGACAAATGGACGCTCGGCCCCCTGCGCGTGCTGAACTTCGCCAGCGTCTTTGTGCTGTTGGTGACCTTCGGCCCCTGGCTCAAGCAGGTGCTGGCGCGCCCGTTGCCGCTGGAGCTGCTGGGCCGGCATTCGCTGTCGGTGTTCTGCGCGCACATCGTGATTGCTCTGTTCACGCTGGCCTTCTTCGGCTCCACCCAGGTGGTGCGTCCCTGGAGCACCGACGTGGCCTTGCTGGCCGGTGCGTTTGCGGGTCTTTTTGCCGTGGCCATGGCGCTGGAGGCGCAGGCGCGCAGCGGCTGGCACCCGGTGCTCCGTTGGCGTTCAGGGCCGCAGGTGCGCTGACACGATCTGGCGCCACAGGCCGTAGCCCTCGGCGCTCAGGTGCAGCTGGTCGCGCACAAACAGCTCGGGCCGCGGACGGCCGTCGTTGTCCAGCATGGCGGTGTGCACGTCGATGTAGTCCAGGTTGTCCTGCTGCAGCACGTGGGTCTGGATCAGCAGGTTGGCTTCGCGCATGGTCACCATGAACGCCAGCCGTGATGGACTGGGCTTGATGGCCATGTAGGCCACGCGCGTGGCCGGCAGCGCGCCCTGCACCTGCTGCACGAAGCGTTTGAAATGCGCCAGCAGATCCTGCGGGCTCACGCCTTCGTGAATGTCGTTCTCCCCCGCATACAGCACCACCAGGCGCGGCTGGTAGGGCAGCACCAGACGGTGCACCAGGTCGGCACTCTCGGACAGGCGCGAGCCGCCAAAGCCGCGCTTGATCACCACCGGCTGGTCGGCAAAGGCGGTCTCCAACCCGGTCCAGAAACGGATCGACGAACTGCCGACGAACAACACACCGCCGGGAGGCGGCATCTGCTGGCGGTCGGCCGCAGCGAAGGCGTCGAGCTCTTTTTTCCAGCGCTGCTCGGCTGGCAGGGTTTGGGCCAGAAGCGATGCCGGGAGCAGCGCCGCCGCCAGCAGCAACAAGCGGCGTTTCATGCGCCCTGCCCTGTCAGGCCGAGGCGGCGCATCCAGCCGGCCAGGGCGCGCTCGTTTTCATTGCCCGCCTCATAGGCCGCGACCATGGCAGCGTGGGACTCGGGCCGGTGCTGGTTGAGCTTGACCTTGCACTGCAGCTCGCTCACGCGCAGTTCGAACGCGTGGATGCCGCCCATCATCTTGTGCTGGTAGTCCTCGGGCAGCGCGCGCCACTGCTCGTCGTAAGCCGGGTCGTGGTCGTGGATCAGGTGTTTGAGCAGGCGGTCCTTGTCGTCAAACGACTCGATGAAGCTCACCTCCACCCGGGCATGCACCGCCAGATAGCTCCAGGTCGGCACGCGGGTGAGATCGGGATAGACGCGCGGCGTCATGTAGGCCTGCGGGCCTTGAAACACCACCAGGGCGGCGCTGCGTTGGCGCAGGTAGCCGGCGTGTGGATTGGGCCGGGCCACATGGCCCAGCAGCGTCGTTCCCTCGCCCTCTTCCACCAGGTGCAGCGGCAGCGGCGTGACGAACGGGAACCCCTCGTCGTCGGTGGAGATGAGGCTGGCGAAGGGATGCGCGCGCATGAGTTCGCGGGCGATGGCGGGGTCTTTGGCGGCGAACTGCGGCGGCAGGTACATGACGGCCTCTTTGGGCGTTGGACGAACGGATTTCAGGTGGAGCCGCAGTGTATTCCCGCACTGCAAAGGCGGGCGGCGGTGGGATGATGCGGCCATGTCCTTCGTCAACCACCCCGCGTTCCAAAGCCTGGTGCTGCCCTTCGTGCTGGCACTGATCGTCAGCGCGCTGATGCGCCTGCTGGGCCTGCGCTGGGCCGCGCTGGGTGCCGCGCTCGGGCTGCTGCTGGCCATGGCGGCATGGCCCGGGTTCGACTGGCCAGCCACGTCGCGCGCACAGATGCTGCCCTGGCTTGCGCTCGCGAGCACCGTGCTGGCGGCCCTCGCCATTGCGCTCAAGGCGCCGGGCACGCGAGCCATGGGACGGCGCAATGGCTTGGTGGCCACCGCGTTGCTGACCCTCGCCGTGCTCGCGCTGGCCGCTTGGGGTGCCCTGGGCGGTTCGCTGCTGCTGGCCCAGCTGGCCTTGATGCTCACCACAGTGTGCGGTGTTGCGGTGTTGTGGGCCTGGCGCGCGGCGGCGGTCTCGCCGGTGGCGCTGTTGCCGCTGCTGCTCACCGGCATCGGCATCGCGTTCTGCCTGGCCTGGCTCCCTGCGGGTGGGTCTGACGTGCCCGCAGGTGCCGACGGCGACGATCCGTACTACGCCCCGAAGTGGAAATAGGCTGCGAGCGGACCCGTCGTCAAGTCGAGGGCTATTCCGGATTTGGGCGCCACGGCGGGTTCCCGATGCGATGATGGTTTGATGTTCACCACCGTGCAGAACCCCAGCCCAGCCGTCAGCGATCCCCTCTTGGATGTGCCGCAGGACTGGCCCGGCTTGTGGCTGCACATGCTCCGGGCGCGCGACGGCGCACCGTCGGCGCAACTGGTCCACCGCCCCGAGCACGGCTGGGCGATCGATGGACCCATCGGCGCACGTGCCTTGGCCCTGTTCGATCTGTACAAACCCCTGCTCGACGCACGCGCGCGCGGCCAGTCCCCCTGGGTGGTGGCCCAACTCGGCCAGAGTCTGGACGGCTTTGTGGCCACCGCCACGGGTGACTCGTACTACGTCAACGGTGCCCACTGCCTCTTGCACCTGCACCGCCTGCGCGCGCTGTGCGACGCGGTGCTGGTGGGTGCCGGCACGGTGGCCACCGACAACCCGCAGCTCACCACCCGGCGCGTGCCCGGGCCGCAGCCGGTGCGTGTGGTGATGGACCCCGCCGCGCGGCTGGACGGTCTCGCGCGCGTGTTTCGCGATGGCCAGGCGCCCACGCTGTGGGTGTGCGACAGCCGCCACGCAGCGCAGGCACGTTCGCGCCTGGGGCACTCACCCGCGCGCGCCGAGGTGCTGGCGGTGGACGACCTGCTGGCCACGGACACCACCGCGTGTTATCACCCGCAGCGGGCCGTGGCTGCGCTGGCCGCGCGCGGTTTGCGCCTCCTGTTCGTCGAAGGCGGCGGCATCACGGTCTCGCGTTTTTTCACCGCCGGCGCGCTGGACCGCCTGCACCTGGTCGTGGCTCCCGTGCTCATCGGCAACGGGCGCAGGGGCCTGCAGGCCCCTGCGCATGCAGTGATGGCCGATTGCCCTCGCCCCAGAGCGCGCACGCTCGCGCTCGGGTCGGACATGCTCTGGGATCTGGAGCTGCGTTCGTCCTAGGCCCCCACGCTCCCCCGCTGCGCGTGGTCCGCTGCCCCCCGAGGGGGCTGGCCCGCCTTGGGACAACCCGGCGGCGGG
>JBKBWW010000007.1:0-58265 GCA_046314475.1 Hydrogenophaga sp. | reverse complement strand
GCCCTTGGCCATGCCCTCGATGAAATCCGCCTTGGCGATGGTGTGCTCGGGTGTGTTCATGGCCGGATTATGCGCCGGGCACCCCATATTGCGCGGTGATCGCACAACTTGTCCGATCATCGCGCAAGCTTGATCATGAGTGATTGTGTTGCGAGTCCCAGGTTTCTACGCTTGGCGATTCCCATCAGGAGACACCACATGAGAACCCAGATCGCCATCATCGGCGCCGGCCCGTCGGGCCTGCTGCTCGGTCAGTTGCTGCACAAAGCCGGTATCGACAACATCATCATCGAGCGCCAGAGCGGCGACTACGTGCTGGGCCGCATCCGCGCCGGCATCCTGGAGCAGATCACGGTGGACCTGCTGACCGAGGTGGGGGTGGGTGAGCGCGTCAAGGCTGAGGGCACGGTGCACCACAGCATCGAACTGGTGTTTGCCAACCAGCGCCACGCTATCGACGTGCACGGGCTCACCGGGGGCAAAGTGGTCACCGCCTATGGCCAGACCGAGGTAACGCGCGACCTGATGGACGCCCGCAGCGCCGCCGGCCTGACCACCATCTACAGCGCGGGCAACGTGACGGTGAACGACTTCGACACCGACCACCCGGTGGTGCGCTACGAGAAAGACGGCCAGACGTTTGAGGTGATGTGCGACTTCATCGCCGGCTGCGACGGCTTCCACGGCGTGTGCCGCGCCAGCGTGCCCGAGGGTGCCATCACCGAGTACGAGAAGGTCTACCCGTTCGGCTGGCTTGGTGTGCTCGCCGATGTGCCGCCGGTGTCGACCCACGCCATCGTCTACGCCAACAGCGAACGCGGTTTCGGCCTGTGCTCCATGCGCAGCCTCACGCGCAGCCGTTACTACGTGCAGTGCCCGATCGACGACAAGGTGGAAGCCTGGAGCGACGACCGATTCTGGGACGAACTGCGTCGGCGCCTGGACCCCGAAATGGCCGAGCGCATGATCACCGGCCCGAGCATCGAAAAGAGCATCGCGCCGCTGCGCAGTTTTGTGGCCGAGCCGATGCGCTTCGGGCGCATGTTCCTCGCGGGCGACGCGGCGCACATCGTGCCGCCCACCGGCGCCAAGGGCCTGAACCTGGCGGCCAGCGACGTGAAGTACCTCTCCAGCGCCTTCATCGACCACTACATCGAGAAGAGCAACGCCGGCATCGACAACTACTCCAAGCAGGCCCTGGCCCGCGTGTGGCGCGCCGAACGTTTCAGCTGGTGGCTGACCTCGCTCATGCACCAGTTCCCCGACACGGCCGGCTTCGGCCAGAAGGTGCAGGAGGCCGAACTGGACTACCTGGTGAATTCCGAAGCCTTGTCGCGTTCGCTGGCTGAGAACTACGTGGGCCTGCCGCTGGACTTCGGGCGTCGCTGAAGTCTTGTAACTGAGGTTAAACGGGCGACGCTGTCGCCCGTTTGCGTTTCAGGCGATCCATGCGGCGCTACAGTGCAGCGACCCCACCCACCCGACGCGCCCATGACCGCCACCCAACGCCCTGCCCCCGCCCTCAAACCCCTGCGAGGCGTGCGCGTGCTCAGCCTCGCGCTGAACCTGCCGGGGCCGGCCGCGCTCATGCGCCTGAAAGCCATGGGCGCCACCTGCCTCAAGGCCGAGCCGCCCGCCCCGAAGACCGCATCGAGCGGCGATCCGATGGGCCAGTACAACCCCAAGGCCTACACCACGCTGCACGACGGCATCAAGGTCGTGAGCATCGACCTCAAGACCGACAAGGGCCAGGCCGCGCTGCACAAGGCGCTGGCCCGCACCGACCTGCTGCTCACCTCGTTCCGCCCCTCCGCGCTGACCAAGCTCAAGCTCGGCTGGAAGGCGCTGCACAAACAGTACCCGGCACTCAGTGTGGTGGCCATCGTGGGTGCGCCCGGTGTGCGCGCCGAACAGCCGGGCCACGACCTCACCTACCTGGCCGACGCCGGCCTGGTGCCCGGGCTGGAGCTGCCAGCGACCCTGTTTGCCGACATGGGCGGTGCACTGATGGCCAGCGAATCCGCGCTCAAGGCAGTGATGGCGCAGCGGGCCACCGGCAAGGGCGTGTTTCAAGAGGTCGCCTTGTCGGATGCGGCCACCTGGCTCGCCCTGCCCCGCAATTGGGGGTTGACCATGCCCACCGGCGCGGTGGGCGGTGCGCACGCGGGCTATCGGGTGTATCCCTGCAAAGATGGCCGCGTGGCCGTGGCTGCGTTGGAGCCGCATTTCGCCGCAGCTCTGTGCACAGCAGCCGGTTTGACCGTGAGCGACATGCGCACGCTGTTCAAGCCCGAGACGCACGCAGGCATTGCCGCGTTTCTCAAAGGCATGACGCGCAAGCAACTCGATCAACTCTCGGTGGCGAAAGACATCCCGCTGCACACGCTGGCCTGAGCGTCAGTCGGCCAACACCGCAGCGGCCCACCGAGGCAACTTGCCCGGAACCACGGGCGGCACGCCTCGGCGGCAACGGGCCACCAGCCGGGGCGGCTGGATGGCGGTGCCCGAGGTGTCGTAGAGCAAGGCCAGATCGGCCAGGCGCACGGCACCTTTCAAATGCACCAGGGTGCGCGGGTAGCGCGCCAGGATCCGGTCGGGCGGCACCGCATGCCCACCTTCGCGCACCCGCTGCGCGACCCGACGAACGAGTTGCTGCGCATCGTCCACACAGACCACGAGCAGCACGGTGCGAAAGCCTGACGCCCGCGCATCCGCCATGAGCTGAAGCTTGGACGGATGGGAGAACACGGTTTCGCTCACAAACGAGCGGCCGGCGGCCAGCAGCGTGGCGCGGCGTTTGTCGGCCCATTGGCGTGCCCGCTCCGATCGAGCCTTTGGGTCGACCATCTGCGTCAGCTCGGCCGCCTCGAACAAGTCGGCGTTGACGAACTCGATGTCGGCCGGAATCAGGCCTTCGGCGACCGCCGCACGGTACAGCGTGGATTTGCCGGCCCCGTTGGGTCCGGCGAGCAAGTAAAGAACCGGGGGCGTCACGCAGCGCGGCGGGCGGCGGGGGCCTTGCTGCGGTTGTCCTGCACGGTCTGGCGAACCGCCTGGGCCAGGCGGCCGCTGGACTCGGCGGCCAGAAAGCGCGCTTCGATCGCATCCAGCGGATCGGCCGGCACGGCGTGCCGCGCAGCCGCGTCGTAACGGGCAATGGCCTCGCGCGCCTCCTGCACCGTGAGGCCGGTCTCTTCGGCAATGCGCCCAAGCGTGGCCCAGTACTCGATTTGCCCGGCGACCGAGCGCCGCTGTGGCTGCGCCGCCTCACGCGCCTGCTGAACCAGCCCGGCGGGCAACTTGACAGAGGAAAATGCAGAACCAGTGGTGGACATGAAACATCTCCTGTTTGGCGCATTTTGCGCCATTCGGGATGACCTGACAAGCCGCCACCCCTCCTTCGACCCATCACTCAACATCATGCGAAAACAGGGAACTGTGGTGCGCTGGGATCCAGCCAAGGCGTTCGGCTTCATCCGAAGCGAACAGACCGCCGCCGACATCTTTTTCCACGTGCGGGATTTCAGCGGCCACCAGCCGCCCAGCGAAGGCCTGCCGGTCACCTTCCAGGAAATCCACGTGGGTGGCAAGGGGCCGCGCGCGCTGTCGGTGGAGCCGCTGCGAAACGAGGTGAAGGCGCCGTTCGAAACGCCCAAACCTTTGACGCCGCCCGAGGCCGAATTGCTGCCGCGCACCGCGCCCGCCAAGAGATCCCGCCTGCCGCGCGAAAAGCGCCGCGAGGAGCTGCCGCTGTGGATCGGCCTGGGCCTGATCGCCTTCTGGCTGCTGCTGTGGCTGGTGGGTATCGGCCTGGGCCGCTTTCCGTGGGTGATCCTCACCGCGGTGGTGCTGGTCAACCTGGGCACGTTCTACCTGTACTGGCGCGACAAGGACGCTGCCATCAACGAGACCCAGCGCACGCCCGAGGACCAGCTGCACGCGCTGGCGTTGTTGGGAGGCTGGCCGGGGGCCTGGTTTGCGCAGCAGATCTTGCGGCACAAGACGAGCAAGCAGCCGTTTCGGCTGTACTACTGGATCACGGTCGCGGTGAACACACTGGCGCTGCTGGCCTGGATCGTGTGGCCTGCCTTCACCGACACGCCAACGCCACCGCCGACCTGAAGCTCAGCGCGGCTTGCGTTTGCCCGCACCTACCGGCGAACCCGGCCGACCGGCACCGGTCACCCGCGGCGGCAAACCGGTGTGCTGCGTGAGCAGGCGGCCAGCCGCGGGTTGCACGGCTTTGCCCACCGGCGTGCTGTTCTTGCGGCGCGCGCTCTGGTAGCTGCCATCCGTCATGGGCTGGAAGGTGGGGATCAGGTGGTGCTTGCCGTTGCCGATCAGATCCGCGCGACCCATGGTCTTGAGCGCTTCGCGCAGCAGCGGCCAGTTGTTCGAATCGTGGTAACGCAGAAACGCCTTGTGCAGGCGGCGGCGCTTGTCGCCGCGCACGATGTCCACCCGCTCGGCGCGCTGCGCGTCGCGGCTGATGCCCTTGAGCGGGTTCAGGTTGGTGTGGTACATGGCCGTGGCGGTGGCCATGGGACTGGGGTAGAAGGTCTGCACCTGGTCGGCACGGAAACCGTTCTTTTTCAGCCAGACCGCCAGGTTCATCATGTCTTCGTCGCTGGTGCCCGGGTGGGCGGCGATGAAATACGGAATGAGGTACTGCTTCTTGCCGGCTTCTTCGCTGAACTTCTCGAACAGCTGCTTGAACTTGTCGTAGCTGCCGATGCCGGGCTTCATCATCTTGGACAGCGGACCGCCCTCGGTGTGCTCGGGCGCGATCTTCAAATAACCACCCACGTGGTGCTGCACCAGCTCCTTCACGTACTCCGGGCTCTTCACGGCGAGGTCGTAGCGCAGGCCGGAGCCGATCAGCACCTTCTTGATGCCGCGCAGTTCGCGCGCCCGCTTGTAGATCTTGATCAGCGGGCCGTGGTCGGTGGTGAGGTTGGAGCAGATGCCGGGATACACGCAGCTGGGCTTGCGGCAGGCCGCCTCGATCTCGGGCGTCTTGCAGCCCAGGCGGTACATGTTGGCGGTGGGGCCGCCCAGGTCGGACACCACGCCGGTGAAGCCTTCCACCTTGTCGCGGATGTCTTCGACTTCCTTGATGATCGATTCTTCGGAGCGGCTCTGGATGATGCGGCCCTCGTGCTCGGTGATGGAGCAGAAGGTGCAGCCACCGAAGCAGCCGCGCATGATGTTCACGCTGAAGCGGATCATTTCCCAGGCCGGGATCTTGGTCGTGCCGTCGTGCTTGCCGTGTTCGTCGGCGTAGGCCGGGTGCGGACTGCGCGCATACGGCAGATCAAACACAAAGTCCATCTCGGCCGTGGTCAGCGGAATCGGTGGCGGGTTGATCCACACGTCGCGCGCCGTAGCACCCTCGCCATGCGCCTGCACCAGCGCGCGGGCGTTGCCCGGGTTGGTTTCCAGGTGCAGCACTCGGTTGGCGTGCGCATACAGCACGGCGTCGCTTTTCACTTGCTCGTAGCTGGGCAGGCGGATCACGCTGCGGTCGCGTGCGGGCGGCTTGCGTTTGCTTTGCAGGGCGGGATTGGGCACGAACTTCAGCGGCTGGATGGCGGCGCCCATCCCCGTTCGGGCTGAACCAAGTTCCGTTCGGGCTGAGCCTGTCGAAGCCCCCGCCTCGGTGTTGGTGAGCCCTTCGACAGGCTCAGGGCGAACGGGTGAGTCGTCCTTCGAACACGTCTCGCCCTGCGCCTGCGCCTGCTCACTGGTCGTCAGATACGGATTGATGTGGTCTTCCACGCGGCCCGGCATGTCGACCTCGGTGGAGTCGATCTCGATCCAGCCGGCGGCCGTGGGGTCGCCCGGGCGGCGCACAAAGGCGGTGCCGCGCACGTCGGTGATCTGCTCGATGGGCTCGCGCGCTGCGATGCGGTGCGCCACTTCAACCAGCGCGCGCTCGGCGTTGCCGTAGAGCAGCAGGTCGCACTTGCTGTCCACCACCACGCTGCGGCGCACCTTGTCGCTCCAGTAGTCGTAGTGCGCAATGCGGCGCAGACTGCCTTCGATGCCGCCGAGCACGATGGGCACGTCCTTGAAGGCTTCGCGGCAGCGCTGGCTGTAGACGATGGTCGCGCGGTCAGGCCGCTTGCCACCCAGGTCGCCCGGTGTGTAGGCGTCGTCGCTGCGGATCTTGCGGTCCGCCGTGTAGCGGTTGATCATGGAATCCATGTTCCCGGCCGTCACGCCCCAGAACAGGTTGGGCTTGCCCAGGGCCTTGAAGGCCTCAGCGCTGGTCCAGTCGGGCTGGGCAATGATGCCCACGCGAAAGCCCTGCGCTTCCAGCACACGCCCCACCACCGCCATGCCGAAACTGGGGTGGTCCACATAGGCATCACCCGTCACCAGAATGATGTCGCAGCTGTCCCAGCCCAGCTTCTCCATCTCGGCGCGGCTCATGGGCAACATGGGGGCCACGCCAAACCGCTTGGCCCAGTACGGGCGGTAGCTGGTGATCGGCTTGGCGGCGCGAGCGAAAAAGGAGACGTCGACGGGAGCGTTCATGGGGTGACACGGACCCGGAGCGCGGGTGGGTGGAAAACCCGTGATTTTACGGGTTACCCCTCATTTCAGGGGCTTGCAGGGCTACTGCCCTCTGGTTGGGCTTCAGCGTGGGCAATGAGCCGGTCGAACACGGCTTCCAGTTGGCGCCGCTCGTCCTTCGAGAGGCAGCCAAAAATAGCCGCGTTGCGCTGCTCGATCAGCCGCATCACCCGCTTCCACAACGGCCGCCCCGTGCGCGTGAGCGTGAGCACCACGCCCCGCGCATCGGTTTCGCTCGTGGACTTCAACACCAGGGCGCGCTCCACCAGCATCTGCGCGGCCCGGCTGGCCTGGGCCTTGTCGAGGTTGGCCTGCGCGGCGAGGTCTTTCACCGACAACGGCGCAAACTGCCCGATGGCGGCCAGGCAGCGCGCTTCGCCCACGCCCAGCCCGAAGCGGTTGGCGTAAGCGTCGATGCTCTGGCGGTCGGTGAGTTTGGTGAGGCGGTGCAGGCGCCAGGTGAGGAAATCCTGCAGCGCAGGCAAATGGGGGTCAGCGGGCATCGCCGGCTCCGTTCGCGCACTGGCGCTCGGCATGCGCCATCAACGGCAGCACCTCGTCGGCTTGCTGCAGCCGGCTGATCAGCGAGAGGCACAGCATCGAGAGGAACAGCGGGGCCTTGTCTTCGCCCACGCGGCTGAGGGCTTCGCACAGGGCGCTGTAGCTGCGATCGAGATCGGGGTCGGTCATGCGAGCACTCCGGTGGTGTTGAGGGCTTGAAGCACGGGCGCCGGGTCGTGTTTGTGCCAACGGCCCATCACGTAGCCGTCGGGTCGCACAAGCACCAGGGCTTGGTCGGTGGCAGCAGACAAGCCGTAGCGTTGCCAGGCCTGGCCGTGCACATCCATGGCGGGATCGATGGTCAGCACCGCCAGGCCGGGCACGGTCGGCGCCTGTTGGCCCACAGCTCCGAAGGCGAGCACCAGAAAGTCCCGCCCGAAGCGGCTGCTGAGGTGAAAGGCGCCCTGCCCGCCTTGCAGCAGCGCCTCGGGTGCGGGAGCGCCCGGCGCCGCTTGCTCGTGGGTCCACACGCCGACTTGCGGCGCATTGAGCACCGAGCCCACGTAGGTGATGGGCGTCGACTGGCGCGGGTTGATGAGCGAACGCACCTGCGAATCGCCCTCGGCCAAGCGCAGCGTGGCTTCGCGCATCAGCCGGTAGGCGAAATTGGGCGGCGCCATGAACTCGGTGCTCTTGGCGCCATACGCAATGTTCTCGCGGGTGGCGTGCACGCGTTCGGTGGAATAGGAGTCCAGCAGCGTGTGCGGCGACCGGCCCCGCACCACCCGCGCCAGTTTCCAGGCCAGGTTGCCCGCGTCGTCCAGCCCGGAGTTGAGGCCACGCACGCCGAAGATGGGCACCAAATGGGCCGCGTCGCCCGCGAACATCACCCGCCCGTGCCGGTAGCTCGGCAAGGTGAGGCACTTGGCGTTGTAGATGGAGATCCACAGCGGTTCCCAGGGCTCGGTTTCGCCGATCATGGCCAGGTGGCTCTGCACGCGCGGCAACACGTTCTCGGGTTTCACCGCCTCCAGTGGGTCTTCGTCGTCTCGGATCTGGTAATCGATGCGCCACACATCGTCGGGCTGGCGGTGCATGAGGATGGTGGAGCCGGGGTTGGACGGTGGGTCGAACCAGGCCAGGCGCTCCACCGCGCGGCGCGTTTTCTGCACCACGTCCACGATCACGTATTTGCCGTCGTACTGCGTGCCTTCGAGTTGCAGGCCGAGCTGCTCGCGCACGGTGCTGCGGCCGCCGTCGCAGGCCACCAGCCAGTCGGCGTGAATGGTCTGCAGCCCGTCGGGCGTGCTCACTGCCACGTCCACGCCGTTGGCCTGGGGCGTGACGGCGCTCACGCGGCTCGCCCATTGCACCAGCGAGGAACCCGCCGACTGCGCCGCGCGGTGTGCAAACTCTTCCACATAAAACTGCTGGATGTTGACCATGGGCGCGAAGCGCTGCGTGGGCTCGCTCAGCATCTGGAAGTGCAGCACCTCGTTGTGACGCCAGTAACTGCGCCCACCCACCCAGCTCAGGCCTTTCTCCACCAGCGCCTGGTCAGCGCCGACCCAGCCGAGGATCTCCTGCGAGCGGCGCGACATGCAGATGGCACGGCTGCCGCTGCAATAGCCTTCGTCGGCTTCGATCACGACATGGGCAATGCCTTGCGCAGACAGCAAGGCCGAGAGCGTGAGGCCAACGGGACCACCACCGGCGATCAACACGGGAACATGGGCGGGCAAGGTCATGGGCATCGGCTTCAATTTGGTTGCGTGCGCAACTATATGACACATGCATCCACAAGAGAAGCGCAGACACGCAAGCCCGAAGAATTGAAACAGCGTGTACGGTGCATCTCGTTACCCCTCTTACGGAACCACCCCGAATGTAAGCAGCGCCGCACTTAGCATGACTGCTTCACTTTTTGAAGGAGCTGGCATGGCACTGCACTTTGGCAAACGCGACATCGATCAACCCAAAACCCTGAACCAGGGCATGGCCACACCACGCTACGGGCAGAGCACCGGCAGCGTTGCGACCCCTTCGCAGCCGTCCGCAGCGACCCCGAGCACGCCCGACGTGGAACTGCCATCCACCCCATCCATGGCCCAGTCGGCCACCACCAGCGCGCCCGAAGGCGGCAGCAAACTGACCGTGGGGCCGAACATCAAGCTCAAAGGTGTGGAGATCACCGATTGCGACACGCTGGTGGTCGAAGGCATGGTCGAAGCCACGATGGACTCGCGCGTGATCCAGATCGCGCAACAGGGCGAATTCAAAGGTTCGGCCGAGATCGACATTGCCGAAATCCGCGGTGTGTTCGACGGCAACCTGACCGTGCGCAACAAGCTGGTGATCTATTCCACCGGCAAAGTCACCGGTCGCATTCGCTACGGCAAGGTCGTCATTGAAGAAGGCGGCCAACTCTCCGGCGACATCGAGTGCTCGGTGAGCGCGGGCAACAAGGTGAGCAGCAAGCACGCCATGGCCCTGGCGGCCTGATCGCGCTCTCGAATCCGGCGCAAGGCCGACATGGCCCTGCGGCTGGCCCGGCGCCTTTGCCGGGCCAGGAGGGCAGCGGTATGCTCGGGTGCATGTACGCCGAGTTTTTCGGGCTCAAACAGAGCCCGTTTTCCATTGCACCGGACCCCCGCTACCTCTTCATGAGCGAGCGCCACCGGGAGGCGCTGGCGCATTTGCTCTACGGCATTCGGGGCGGCGGTGGTTTCGTGTTGCTCAGTGGTGAAATTGGCGCCGGCAAGACCACGGTGTGCCGTTGCTTCCTCGAACAGCTGCCCGAAAACTGCCGGGTCGCCTACATCTTCAACCCCAAGCTGACCGTCAGCGACCTGCTCAAGACGATCTGCAGCGAGTTTCACATCGAGGTGAAACACGAGGGCATCGGCCCTGCGACCATCAAGGACCACCTCGATCCGCTCAACGCCTACCTGCTGGCCAGCCATGCCCGGGGCGAGCGCAATGTGCTCATCATCGACGAGGCACAAAACCTCACGCCCTATGTGCTGGAGCAACTGCGCCTGCTGACCAACCTGGAGACCAGCGAGCGCAAGCTGCTGCAGATCATCCTGATCGGTCAGCCCGAGCTGCGCACCATCCTGGCCAAGCCCGAACTCGAACAACTTGCTCAACGGGTGATCGCGCGTTTTCACCTCGGCACGCTCGACAAGGCCGAGACCTTGCAATACATCCAGCACCGCATGCAGGTGGCGGGTTTGCGCGGGCCGTTGCCTTTCTCCAAACAAGCGGTGGCGCGCATCCACGTCCTGGCGCGCGGCGTGCCCCGGCGCATCAACCTGCTGTGCGACCGCGCGCTGCTGGGCGCTTACGCCAGCGGCGTGCCGCAGGTGGTGGCGGCGGTGGTGGACAAGGCCGCGCGCGAAGTGTTCGAGGGCGAGGTGCACGGCACCACCCCACAGAACTCACCCAGCCGCCTGCAGGCCCTGCCCGCCTGGTTGGGCACGCTGGGCGCTGGCGCGCTGGGTGGCGCGCTGGTGGCTGGCGCGTTGTTCTGGTGGTGGAGCACATCGCAGCCCGCGGCCCGGCCGCTGGAGACCGGCGCCGCCGTGAACACCCCGTTGGTTGCCGCGCAAGCGTCTCCCTTGCCTGAACCGAAAACGCTGGCGGCTGCGAGCGAACCGACCCTGACCGACCCTGCGCCCGAGCCGGCCCGCCCGGTGATCGACGGCGCACCGGCCTTGGCTTCATTGATCAACAACGAGGCCAGCGCGTGGCGCGAACTCGGCCCGCTGTGGGGCCAAGCGCTGAGCACTGGCGAGGCCTGCGCCACCGCACTGCAGCACCAACTGCAGTGCTACCGCACGGACCGCATGACGCTCAATGGCCTGCGCCAACTCAACCGCCCCGGCATCCTGGTGCTTCGCGCCGATGGGCAAGGCGCCGGGCGTGCGCTGGTCATGGCCATGACCGCCAACAGCGTGACCCTGCAGGCGGGCGAACAGCAATGGCGCCTGCCCCTGACCGCGCTCGCGGACCTGTGGCGCGGCGAGTTCGCCACCCTGTGGCGCACGCCGCCCGGACACAGCGGCCGGCTGGTGGATGGCCTGGAAGGACCCGCTGCCCTGTGGTTGGGCGAACGCATCGCCAGCCTGCAGACCCAAGGCCGTGTTCCCCCGTCGGCCAGCGACCTCGATGCGCGTGTCAAGGCGTTTCAGCGATCACAAGGTGTGGACGCCGCCGGGGTGGCCGGACCCGTGACCTTTATGCAGGTCAACCTTGCCAGCGGTGTCGATGAGCCCCGGCTCTTCGCTCCCAAGCCCTGACCCGACCTCCTCCCAAGCCCATGTCCTACATCCTCGACGCACTGCAACGGGCCGAAGCCGAGCGCGAGCGGGGCCGCGTGCCCGGGCTCAAGAGCCAGCTTGTTCCCCCGGCCGGCCGCGACCGCGCAAGGCCCAGCGCCCTTCGCCCCTGGCACGCGCTCGTGGGCTTGGCCGTGCTGCTGGTCGCTTTGGGCATCTGGTGGTGGGCGGGTGGCACGGACGCACCTGCTGCGACGGCCAGCGCACCCATCGCCGCGTCGCAACCCGATGCTCTGAACACCGCACCGCAAGCCACACCAGTGCAGCCCCCGGCGCCTGCAACCGCACCGGAGCGGATCACCGCCCCGCCGGAACCGGTGCAGCCCATCCTCGCGCCACCGCGCGCGGCGCCGGTGGCCGCCAAGTCGGCGGCAGCGGCCACAGTGCCCGCCGCAGCACCGGCATCCACCACGACCACCGCCGCACCACCCGCCGCTGCGCCAGCGCCAACAGCCGCGCCCACGGCCACCAGCACCGCCGTGCCGACGTTTGGCGAACTCTCGGCAGATGCACGCGCGCAGCTGCCCGCCGTCAACGTGAGCGGCTCCACGTATTCGCAAAACCCGGCGCTGCGCATGTTGATCGCCAACGGCAAGGTGGTGCAGGAGGGTCAGGACATCGCGCCCGGCCTGCGGCTGGAAACCATCGGCCCCCGCAGCGCGGTGCTCAACCACCAGGGCCTGCGTTACAGCATTGGTTACTGAGGCATGGAGCAGGCCACCACCGACGCCGTGCTGGAGGTTCGAGGGCTGCATTTCAGCTGGCCGGGTATCCCGCTGTTTCACGACCTGAACCTGGTGTTCCCTGCGGGTGTGTCGGCGGTGTGTGGAGACGAAAGCAGCGGCAAGACCACCCTGCTGCGCCTGCTCTCGGGCGACCTGACCGCCAGCAGCGGATCCATCGTGTTGCCCGGCTCTGCAAATCAACCGCTGAGCACGCAGGTGTTTCGCACCCAGCCGCGCGGCGACGCGCTGGATGCGATCAGTGCCCAGGCTTGGTGGACCGGCCTGCCCTCGAAACACCCGAACTTCGACGTGTCCCTGGCTTCCGAACTGGCTCGCGGCTTTGCGCTGGAGCCGCACATCGACAAGCCGATGTACATGCTCTCCGCAGGCAGCAAACGCAAGGTCTGGCTGTGCGCGGCTTTCGCAGCCGGCACGCCCCTCACGCTGATCGACGAACCTTTCGCCGCGCTGGACATGGCCTCCATCCGGTTTCTGCAAGGCTTGCTGGAGGAAGCGTCGCACCACCGCGACCGCGCCTGGGTGCTGGCCGATCACACAGCGCCCGAAGGACTTGTGTTGAAGACACAACTGATGCTGCCGCCACCTGATTGATTTTCCCTATTCAGTTCTGCGACATGGCCTTCGCCAAAGTCGACATGGACGCCAGCGGGGTGCGCTTTTAAATTTCTTCCATCGACAACACGGTCAACGGAGGAAGTCCATGTCACCCCACATTCCCGCTCGCGCACCCAACAGCGCCTTCAACACCGGCTTTCGCGAATGGCTGCGCAAGATCACGTCCACCACGGACGACGCCACCAAACTGGCCTGCGAACAACTCCGGCTGGAGCAGGTGAAAAAGATGATCGGTGACCTGCTCGGCGCGCACGTGTCCGACATGTCCGCGCGGGACCTGAGGGTCTACCTGCGGATCGTGCTGGCATCGCAGATCGAGAGCGTTCGCGAAGTGCGTTTCGAATGTTTTGATTTGATGTGCCGCAAGATCAGCGAGCCCGTGGCCGTGCGCCAGTTGCAGGCACTGGACACCCTGATCGCCTGACCGTGCAACGCGTCCCGTCTCAGCAGGCGCCGCGCCCCTGCGCCCCTGGCGCAGCGTCGCTGACCACCGGGTCTTCCGCCACGGCCGACAAGAACTCCCGCAGTTGCAGACGCAGCCACCGATGCGGCTTGCTGTTGTGCGTGCGCTGGTGCCAGATCATGTTGACCGGCATCGTGGGCCACTCAAAGTCGGTGGGCAGGGGCACCGAACGGATGCGCGGATTGCTGCGCTCCAACTGCCTGGCCTGCTGGCGGCTGGTGGTCACCAGCCGGTCGGTGCGGGCCAGCAGCTCCGAACACAAGTGCCAGGAATTCACGATGGTTGTCTTGCGCGGGGGAAAACCACGCGATTCCAGCTCCAGATCGATGGGGCTGCGACGACCACCATGGCGCTTGAGGAAGGTGATCAGCAAATGCTCCTCGGCCTGGTACTGCTCCAGCGAAAGCGTGTCTCCGATGCGGGGGTGGTCCACGGCCACGCAGCAATGGGTGATGTGGAAATGTTTGACGGTCTCGCGGTACAGATCGCGCGCGTCGGCGGGCGGTTCGTAGTGGCTGCACACCACGTCCACCGCCCCTGCGCGCAGCGCCTCCACATCGGCCGGCCCGTTGGCGGGCGCGTGGATGTCCAGCCCCAGCTTGGGCGCCTTGCGGGTGATGCTGCGGTACAGCTCGGCGAGTTCGGTTTCACCAAAGGCGTCGTAGCACGACATGATGATGTGCGAATCACAATCCAGCGGATTGAAGACCCAGGCGTTGTTGCTCACGTCTTTCCACAGCTCGACCATCTGCTGGAACACACCGTAGGCGCCATCGGCGTAGGGGGTGAGCTGGTAGCGGTTTTTCTCGCGCACGCACAGGTCGTCGTTGAGCACATTGCGCAAGCGGGTCAGCGCCTGGCTGGCGGCCGACGGTGTGATGTGCATGCGGGATGCCGCTTCGGTCAGGCTCTGGCTCTCGATGAGTTCACAGAACAAGGCCAGCTGTTTGATGTCGACGTTCTTCATGGTTCCACCCTCCCCGTTGCAAAACACGCGCGAATCATACTTTTGAACTACTTGTCACCAACCATGGGGCGGGACACGCGGCCAAATAAATACGTTCGGCGGTGTAAGGAGCGGTGAGATCTGGCGACTACCGCACAGGTGGCGCGATGTGTGCCACCGCTGTCACACCCACTGAAAGGCTCGCGCTCATGAAACCTCTGCTCCTTGCTGCCGCAGCGTCCGCTGCCCTGGGCAGCGCTTTGCTGACCCCTGTTGCATCTGCCCAGACCTCACTCGCCGAATCGCAAGTCAATGCCCTCGAAGGCCTGGCTGGGCCACAACCCGGTTCGCGCCGCTCGGGCGCCAAGGGCATCTGCGCCAGCGGCCATTTCATTGGCAACGCGGCGGGCCGCGAACTCTCGCGCGCTTCGGTTTTCAAGGGCGACAAGATCCCCGTGGTGGCGCGCTTTTCAGTCGGTGGCGGCAGCCCCAAGGCGAGCGACAAGGCCAAGTCGGTGCGTGGCTTGGCGCTGCAGTTCCAACTGCCCGGCGGCGAGCAGTGGCAAATGGCCAACATCTCG
Organism: Hydrogenophaga sp.; assembly: GCA_046314475.1. GTDB lineage: Bacteria > Pseudomonadota > Gammaproteobacteria > Burkholderiales > Burkholderiaceae_C > Hydrogenophaga. Next base: position 43,494 of record JBKBWW010000007.1, on the reverse strand, counting down.
GCGCCCGTGTTCTTCGTGAGCAAGCCCGAGCAGTTCGCGCCCTTTGTGCAGGCCCGCACCGCCGACCCGGCCACCGGCAAGGCCGACCCGGAAAAGATCAAAGCCTTCAGCGCCGCCAACCCGGACACCACGCGCCAGGGCGCGTACCTCGCGGGCGCACCGGTGCCCGCGAGTTACGGCACGGTGAACTATTGGGGTGTGAACGCGTTTGAAGTCGAAGCCGCACCCGGCAAGAGCCGTTTTGCGCGCTGGCAGTTCGTGCCCGAGGCCGGTGTGCTCGGGCTCACCGAAGACCAGCTGAAATCCATGGGCGACGAGTTTCTGGCGGGTGAACTGCGCGAGCGCGTGGCCAAGGCCCCGGTGTCGTTCGACTTCCGCCTGCAACTGGCCGAGGCTGGCGACAACCTGACGGACCCGACCCTGACCTGGCCCGAGGCCCGCACCGTGGTCTCGGCCGGCAAGCTCGTGATCGACAAGGTGAGTGACGGCATGGGCGGCGCCTGCGACACCATGACCTTCAACCCGCTGGTGCTGCCAGCCGGCATCAAGCCCTCGGCCGACCCGGTGCTCAACGCACGCGCCGCGCCCTACGCGATTTCGCTGGGCCGCCGCCTGGGCGAAGCCGCGAAAAAGTAAACCTGTGAGATGACGGGCGGGTGCTCAGCGCCCGCCCAGTCCCATGGCGCGTGAGATCACCTCTTTCATGATCTCGTTGGTGCCGCCGTAAATGCGCTGCACCCGCGCGTCGGCATAGGCCCGTGTGATCGGGTATTCCCACATGTAGCCGTAGCCCCCGAAGAGCTGCACACACTCGTCCATCACCTTGCACTGCAGGTCGGAGCACCAGTACTTGGCCATGCTCGCGGTCGCCGTGTCGAGTTTGTCCACGTTCACCAGCTCGCAGCACTTGTCCACAAACACGCGGGCCACCTGCACCTCGGTCTGCAGCTCGGCGAGCTTGTAGCGCGTGTTCTGAAACGCGGCCACGGGCTGGCCAAACACCTTGCGGTCTTTGGTGTATGCCACCGTCCAGTCGATCGCGGCTTGCGCGGCGGCCACCGCACCAATGGCGATCTGCAGCCGCTCCCACGGCAGCTGCTCCATGAGGCAGATGAAACCCTTGCCTTCGCCACCCAGCAGGTTCTCGGCCGGCACCTTCACGTTGTCGAAAAACAGCTCGGACGTGTCCTGCGCCTTCATGCCCAGCTTCTTCAGGCGTTTGCCTTTCTCGAAGCCCGGCATGCCGCGCTCTACCAGCAGCAGGCTGGTGCCCTTGGCGCCCGCGCTCGGGTCGGTCTTGGCGACCACGATCACCAGATCGGCGTGCCAGCCGTTGGTGATGAAGGTCTTGCTGCCGTTGAGCAAATAACTGCCGTCCGCCTGTTTGATGGCGGTGGATTTGACGCCCTGCAGATCGCTGCCAGCCGCAGGTTCGCTCATGGCGATCGCACCCACCATCTCACCGCTGGCGAGCAGCGGCAGGTACTTCTGCTTCTGCGCATCGGTGCCGTAATGCAGGATGTACGGCGCCACGATCTCGCTGTGCAAGCCGAAGCCGATGCCGGTGAAACCGGTGCGCGCGATCTCTTCCATCTGCACCACCGAATACAGCTTGTCGGCCTCCGAGCCGCCGTAGGCCTCGGGCAGCGTCATGCAGAGAAAACCATTCTCGCCGGCCTTGCTCCACACCGCGCGGTCCACGTAGCCCTGCTCTTCCCAGGCTTCGTGGTGCGGTGCGATTTCCTTCTCGACGAACTTGCGGAAGCTGTCGCGAAAGGCTTCGTGGTCGGCGTTGAACAGGGTGCGTTCGATCATGGTGTCACCTATCAGACTGAGAAAGATCGGGGAGGATGAATTTGACAAAGCAAATGCTTGGCAAAAGTCTATACTGATTCGCGGCATCCGCCTTCCCCCAGGAGACACCATGAGCGAAGCATTCCTTTTTGATGCCGTGCGCACGCCGCGCGGCAAAGGCAAGAAAGACGGCAGCCTGCACGAGGTCAAGCCGATCGACCTGCTCGCCGGCGTGTTGACCCAGCTGCAGCAACGCAACGGCTTCGACACCGCCGCGGTGGACGACGTGGTGATGGGCGTGGTCTCGCCCATCGGCGAACAAGGCTCGGTCATCGCCAAGGTGGCCGCGCTCAAGGCCGGCTGGGACTGGCGCTGCTCGGGCGTTCAGATCAACCGTTTCTGCGCGTCGGGCCTGGAGGCGGTGAACATGGCCGCCATGAAGGTGAAGAGCGGCTGGGAAGACCTGGTGGTGGCCGGCGGCGTGGAGAGCATGAGCCGCGTGCCTATCGGGTCGGATGGCGGCGCCTGGGCACAAGACCCGCAAACCAACAGCGACACACTCTTCGTGCCGCAAGGCATCGGCGCCGATCTGATCGCCACGCTTGAAGGCTTCACGCGCGAAGACGTGGATGCCTTCGCACTCGAATCGCAGAAGCGCGCTGCGGCCGCGCGCGCCGCAGGTTACTTCAAAGGCTCGATCGTGCCGGTCACCGACTTCCTCGGCCAGACCATCCTGGATGAAGACGAGTTCATCAAACCGCACACCACCATGGACGGACTGGCTTCGCTCAAGCCTGCATTCGAGCAACTCGGCGGCATGGGTTTTGATTCGGTCGCACTGCAGCGTTACCCGCAGGTCGAGCGAATCCACCACGTGCACCACGCGGGCAATTCGTCCGGCATCGTCGACGGCGCCACCGCCGTGCTGATCGGCAGCGAAGCCGCGGGCAAGACGCACGGCCTCACGCCGCGCGCGCGCATCGTCTCGGTGGCGCTCTCGGGCGCGGACCCGACCATCATGCTCACCGGCCCCATGCCGGCGGCACGCAAGGCGCTGGCCAAAGCGGGCCTCACCATCGACCAGATCGACCTGTTTGAAGTGAACGAGGCCTTTGCCGCCGTGCCCATGAAGTTCATGAAGGAGCTCGGCGTGCCGCACGAGAAGGTGAACGTGAACGGCGGCGCGATCGCCATGGGGCATCCGCTGGGCGCCACCGGCGCGATGATTTTGGGCACGCTGGTGGACGAGTTGCACCGCCGCCAGTTGCGCTACGGCCTGGCCACCCTGTGTGTGGGCGGCGGCATGGGTATCGCAACGATCGTTGAGCGCGTTTGAACAACCAGCCGAAACCCCATGAAAACCATCCGCTACGAACTGCACGACGGCATTGCCACCCTCACCTTCGACGAGCCCGGCTCGCCGGTGAACACCATGTGCGCCGACTGGCAGCGCGATCTGAGCACCGCCACCGGATTGGTGGTGCGCGACAAGGGTTTGATCAAGGGCATCATCCTCGCCTCGGCCAAGAGCACCTTCTTCGCCGGCGCCGATCTCAAGAGCACCCTGCGCCTGACGCCGGCCGACGCGCCGCGTGTGTTCGCCGAGATCGAACAGACCAAGAAAAACTTTCGCACGCTGGAAACGCTGGGCGTGCCGGTGGTGAGTTGCATCAACGGAGCGGCCCTCGGCGGCGGCTGGGAAGTGGCGCTGGTGGGCCACCACCGCGTGGCGGTGGACAACCCCAAGATCCAGCTCGGCCTGCCCGAGATCACGCTCGGCCTGATTCCCGGCGCCACCGGCATCACCAAGATGACGCGTCTGCTGGGACTGATGGGTGCGCAGCCTTTCATTCTGGAGAGCAAGCTGTTCAACCCGCGCGAGGCGCTGGAGCTGGGTCTCGTGCACGAGCTGGTGCCCGCCAATGGCGAGGATGTGGCGGCATCGCTGCGCACGGCCGCCCTGCTCTGGATCGCGGCCAACCCCCAGGCGCAGCACCCCTGGGACGCCAAGGATTACAAGATCCCGGGCGGCACACCGGCCAACCCCAAGATCGCCGGCATGCTCACCGTGGCACCGGCCATGCTCAAGCAGAAAACGCGCGGCCTGTACCCCGCGCCCGAGGCCGCGCTGGCAGCCATGGCCGAAGGCGCGATGGTGGACTTTGATACAGCCACGCGCATCGAGAGCCGGTACCTCGCCAAGCTGATCGTGAGCCCGGTCGCGCGCAACATGATCAACACCTTCTTCTTCAACATGAACGCGATCCGCAGCGGGCAGTCGCGCCCGACCCATTCGACAGGCTCAGGGCGATCGGATCGGTACAAGCCCAAGAAGGTCGGCATCCTGGGCGCCGGCATGATGGGCGCGGGCATCGCCTACGCCCAGGCCAGCCGCGGCATCGACACCGTGCTGGAAGACGTGAGCCTGGAGAACGCGCAGCGTGGCAAGTCGTACAGCTTCAAGCTCACGCAGGCCCGGGTGGACAAGGGCCGCATGAGCCCCTACGACCAGCAAGCGCTGCTCGATCGCATCACACCCACCGCCCACCCGGCCGATCTGCAGGGCTGCGACCTGATCATTGAAGCGGTGTTCGAGAACCGCGAGCTCAAGGCTTCAGTGACGCGTGAGGCCGAGCCCATGCTGGCCGAGGGCGGCTTCTTCGCCAGCAACACCTCCACCCTGCCCATCTCGGGTCTCGCGCAGGCCAGCATCCACCCGGCCAAGTTCGTCGGCATCCACTTCTTCAGCCCGGTGGACAAGATGAAGCTGGTGGAGATCATCCGCGGCAAGACCACCGACGACGAAACCGTGGCGCGCGCCTACGACTACGTGCAGGCGCTGGGCAAGCTGCCGATTGTGGTGAACGACTCGCGCGGCTTCTACACCAGCCGCACCTTCGGCACATTCGTGATGGAGGGCGCCGCCATGCTGGGCGAGGGCATTCCCGCGCCGGTGATTGAAAACGCGTCCATGCAGGCCGGCATGCCGGTGGGGCCCCTGGCCGTGCTGGACGAGACCGCGCTGTCGCTCTCGGTTCACGTGCTGGACCAGACCCGCGCGGACTTCCTGGCCGAGGGCAAGACCTTCGAGGCCACGCCGGGCGAGCTGCTGGTGGAGCGCATGGTGAAGGAGTTCCACCGCGCGGGCCGCGCCGCCGGCGCTGGTTTTTACGACTACCCGGCCGGGCAAAAGAAGGCCTTGTGGCCCGAGCTCAAGACACTGTTCGAAAAGCCCGCGCACGCCTGGGATCTGCAGGACGTGAAAGACCGCTTGCTCTACCGCCAGGCGGTGGAGACCGCACGCTGCCTCGCCGAGGGCGTGCTCACCAGCGTGCACGACGGCAACATCGGCTCCATCTTCGGCATTGGCTTCCCGGCCTGGACCGGGGGCGCGCTGCAATTCATCTACGGCATGGGCATCGACGCTTTTGAAGCGCGCTGCGCCCAGCTGGCTCACCAGTTCGGTCCCGGGTTTGCGTTGAGCGAAGCCGTGAAAACCGCCATTCGCCAACACCAGCCCACCTACTGAGCACATGCAAAGACTCCCCGGAAAAATCAGCCTCATCACCGGCGCCGCCCAGGGCATTGGCCTGGCCACCGCCATCAAGTTTGCGCAGGAAGGTGCTGTCGTCATCGTCTGCGATGTGAAGCAGGCCGCGGTGGACGCGGCGGTGCTGCAATGCGAAGCGCTGGGTGCGCAAGCCATGGGCTTTGTGATGGACGTGACCCAGCGCGACATGGTCGATGCCGTGGTGGCCCGCGTGGTGGAACGCTTCGGCCGCATCGACGTGCTGGTGAACAACGCGGGCATCACACAAGACGCGCGGCTGCAGAAGATGACGCTGGAGCAGTTCGACCGCGTGATCGACGTGAACCTGCGTGGTGTCTTCCATTGCGCGCAGGCCGTGGCAGATGGCATGACTGCACAAGGCAGCGGCGTGATCCTCAACGCTTCGTCGGTGGTGGGCATCTACGGCAACTTCGGCCAGACCAACTACGCCGCCAGCAAGTTCGGTGTGATCGGTTTCACGAAAACATGGAGCCGTGAACTCGGACCCAAGGGCATCCGCGTCAATGCGGTCGCGCCCGGTTTCATTGCCACGCCGATCCTCTCCACGATTCCCGAGAAGGTGATCACAGAAATGGAACATCGCGTTCCCTTGCGCCGCCTGGGCCAACCCGAGGAAATTGCCAATGTGTACGCCTTTCTGGCCAGCGACGAGGCCAGCTACATCAACGGAGCGGTGATCGAGGTGTCGGGCGGCATGTCGGTCTAGCCGGTGTGCGCGGCGTCACATGGCGCCGCGTGAGGCGCGTGTCGAAGTGGACGGGAGCCGCGATATCGCTGCGCGGGACAGGTACCGTGGGGGGTGCTGTGTTACAACTTGACGCACCCCGACACGCGCACCATGCAGACCCCTCCGACCCCCGCCAACGAGGCACAACGACTGGCCAGGCTCCACGGCCTGGGCATCCTCGACACCCTGCCGCAAAAGGCGTTTGACGACATATCCGCGCTGGCCCAGATGATCTGTGGCACGCCGGTCGCCCTCATCACCCTCATCGACCAGGACCGCCAGTGGTTCAAGTCGCGCATCGGCGTTGAACAGCCGCAAACGCCACGGGAAGTGGCCTTTTGTTCGCATGCAATCCTGGATCCCGACCACGTGATGGTGGTCGAAGACCTGCTGCTGGACCCGCGCTTCAGCGACAACCCTCTGGTTGCCGGCCCGACCAGCGCACGCTTTTACGCCGGGGCGCCCATCGTGACCCACGACGGATTTGCCTTGGGCACGGTGTGTGTGGTCGACCTGAAGGCGCGGACGCTGGACGCCGGTCAACTCGACGCCCTGCGCCGCCTCGCCAGCCTGGTCATCAGCCTGCTGGAGCACGAGTCGGTGCGCATTGAAGAAGCCACCCGCACCAGCGAGGCCTTCCGGCTGCAGCACGAAGAACTCACGGCCATGGCCATTGCCGGCCTGGACCTGCAGGTCTACATCGACCCGCACTACGTCATTCAACACGTCAACGACACGTTTTTGGCGTACTGGGGCGGCTCCCGCGAACAAGTGATCGGGCGTCGCATGGCCGAGCAGGTGGGAGACGACGCGTTCCGCACCATCATCCAGCCCCAGCTCGACCGGGCGTTGGCGGGCGAGACGGTGTCGTACATCCGCAAGACCGACTTTCCCGCGCGCGGTACCCGCCATGTGGAGGTGGCCTTGCTGCCCGTTCGCAACGCCCTCGGCGAGATCGCCGGGGCCGTGATGCGCGCGCAAGACGTGCAGGAAAACCGAACACGCGAAGCGCAGCTGCAGCAGACCGTGGCGCTGCTGGAACAACGAACGATGGAGCAGGAGCGCTTCATCCACATCATTTCGCACGACCTGCGCGAACCCATCAACACCGTCAACAACTTCACATCCCTGCTGGTCAGCGACCACCAGGAAGAGCTCTCACCCGCGGCCCGGCGCTATCTCTCGTTCGTGCAATCGGGTGGCCAGCGAATGAGCTTTCTGCTCGACGATCTGCTGCATTTCGTGCGGCTGGGCCACCATGCCGTGCAGCTGCGCCCGGTGGACGTCGGCCGTTTGATGCACCAGCTGCAGGACGACCTCGCACCGCTGCTCCAGCGCCTGGGCGGACGCGTTGACTGCACGCCACATCCCCCGGTGATGGCCGACGAAGCGCTGCTGCGCATCGTGCTGAAAAATCTCGCTTCCAACGGTCTCAAGTTTTCGCGCCGGGGCGTGCCACCCGTGGTGCGCGTCACGGTCGAAGAGGCCGACGGCGGCCACCGCATCCACGTCAGCGACAACGGCATCGGCATCGCCGCAGACCACCAGCACGATATCTTCGACATGTTCAAGCGCCTGCACACGCGCAAACACTACGAAGGCACAGGCCTGGGTCTGTCGGTGTGCCGGCGAATCGCGCAGCTGCACGGCGGCGGGATTTCCGTGCAGTCCACGCCCGATGAAGGCAGCCGTTTCACGCTTCATCTGCCCGCAGCGCCCGCAGCCCCCCATCTGGAATGACCATGACCGCACCCCAGCGTTTCATCCTGATCGACGACAACGAGGCCGACAACGTCTATCACGAAATCATGATCCGGCGCGCCGGGTTCACCGGGGACATCCTCGTCTTCGAAAGCGGCCTCGAGGCACTGGACTACCTCAAGACCGATCCCCTCACCACCCCGACATGCATCTACCTCGACATCAACATGCCGTTGATGGATGGCTTCGAGTTCGCGCTGGAAGCCACACCACTGCTCACCGGCAAGCCCACGGTGGTGCTGGTGATGCTCACCTCGTCGGGCTCGCCAAAAGACCGCCAGCGGGTGGGCGAAATTCCCGTCATCCAGGGATTCGTCACCAAACCCTTGCTGGTCGACCTGGTTCGGGACATGCTGCAGCGTGACTGAAGAAACCCCAGCCCAACCCGCCTCCAAAACCGACCTCTTCCTCTCCTTCACCTGGCTGGCCCTGCAGGGCTTTGGCGGTGTGCTGGCGGTGGTGCAGCGCGAGCTGGTGGAGAGGAAGCGCTGGATGACACGCGAGCAGTTCGTCGAAGACTGGGCCGTGGCCCAGATCATGCCGGGCCCCAATGTGGTCAACCTTTCCATGATGATCGGCGGGCGCTACTTCGGCCTGCCGGGCGCACTCGCTGCGCTGGCCGGCATGCTGGCCGCACCCCTGGTGATCGTGTTGCTGCTGGCGGTGCTCTACGGCAGCGTGGCCGACAACCCCGTGGCACAAAACGCCCTGCGCGGCATGGGCGCCGTGGCCGCCGGCCTGATCACCGCCACCGGTATCAAGCTCATTGCCGCACTCGACAAGAACGCCATGGGCATGACCGTGTGCATCGGCCTGGCCGTGCTCACCTTCATCGCCATCGGCCTGCTGCGCTGGCCCCTGCTCTGGGTGTTGCTGGGCATTGGTGGCGTGGCCTGTGTGTTGGCGTACCGCGTGCTCAAGCGCAACGAGGAGCCACAAGCATGACCGCCATGACGCCGGATGCGGCGAACTGGCTCAGCCTGTTCACCCACTTCGCCTCGCTCTCGCTGCTGGGCGTGGGCGGCGCCATCACCACCGCGCCCGACATGCACCGCTATCTGGTCTACCAGAACGGATGGCTCAGCGATGCGCAGTTCACCTCGTCGATCGCGCTGTCGCAAGCCGCACCGGGCCCCAACGTCTTGTTCGTCGCGCTGCTCGGCTGGAACGTGGACCTGAACGCTGGCGGCGGCCCCGGCGCCGGCTGGACCGCCTGGGCGCTCGCGCTGCTGGGCGTGCTGGTCACCATGGTGGCCATCATGCTGCCCTCGTCCGTGCTCACCTACACCGCCACCCGCTGGGCCCACAAAAACCGGCAGCTTCGGGCCGTGCGCGCCTTCAAGACCGGCATGGCCCCGATCGTGATTGCCCTGCTGATAGCAACCGGCTGGCTGCTCACCGGCTCGCACGAACACCCGGAGCGTGACTGGCCGCTGTGGTTGTTGACGGGTGTGGCAACTCTGCTGGTGTGGCGCACAAAGATCCACTTGCTGTGGATGATCGGGGCGGGGGCGGTGTTGGGGGCGTTGGGCGTCGTCTGACCCGAAGCACCGGAGGAGCTAAGCCAGCAAGGCAGGCAGACACACACCTGCTGGCGCCTGCAGACACAGGTCGGCCACCACATCCAGCGGTGTGGGTTCGGGGTTGATGACGACCACGCGGGCACCGCTCTGGTGTGCCGTGAAGGCCAGACCCGCTGCGGGATAGACCTCGCCCGAAGTCCCGATGACCAGCATCAGGTCGCAATGACGGGCGGCGTGTTCAGCGGCCTCGAGCGCAGCGGCCGGCAGACTTTCACCAAACCACACCACCGCAGGACGGCGCAAGTTGCCGCACACGAGGCAGTGCGGCGGACGACCCGCCTCGATGGTTTCCTTGCTGCAGCAGCTGCGTGGCGCGTCCAGCCACTGGTCTTCTGAGATGTTGCCGTGCAGGGGCAGTGCATCGCCCTGCCCAGCGAGCTGGTGCAGGCCATCCACGTTCTGTGTGATGAGGGTCAAGCGGCCAGGATGTCGTTTGGCAAAACTGGCAAGCGACACATGCCCCGCATTGGGTTGCACGGCGGCGATCATCTCCCGGCGATGCGCATACCAGTCCCACACACGCTGGGGGTGGGCGCGAAACGCGGCGTCGGTGGCCAGGTCTTGCGGGTTGAATTGCGACCACAAACCAGTTTGCACATCTCGAAACGTCGGCACACCGGACTCGGCGCTCATGCCGGCACCGGTGAGCACCGCAATGTGGTGCGCTTCGCCGATCCAGCCGCGCACCGTCTCAAGCATGACTTCAACTGCGCTGGCGCAGCGCCTCGTACAGACAGACACCACTGGCCACCGACACGTTCAAGCTCTCGACCGCACCGGCCATGGGAATGCTCACGAGTTCGTCGCAGGTCTTGCGGGTGAGCTGGCGCATCCCCGCGCCTTCGGCTCCGAGCACCAGCGCCACTGGGCCCTTGAGGTCCGCCTGGTACAGCGTCTTGGGTGCGTCGTCGCTGGTGCCGATGATCCAGATGTTGCGTTCCTTGAGTTCGCCCAGCGTGCGTGCCAGGTTGGTCACCATGAAGTACGGCATGGTCTCGGCCGCGCCGCTGGCCACCTTGGCCACGGTGGCGTTGATGCCGGCGGCGTGGTCCTTGGGCGCGATCACGGCGTGCGCACCGGCGCCGTCGGCCACCCGCAGGCAGGCACCCAGGTTGTGCGGGTCGGTGATGCCGTCGAGCACCAGCAGCAAGGGCGGCACACCGGTGGCCTCCAGCTGCTCCAGCAATTCGTCGAGCGAATGCACCTGCTTGATTTCTTCGACGCGGGCGGCCACGCCCTGGTGGCCGTGGCTGCCGGCGAGCTTGGCAATGCGCAGGCCGTCGGCCTCGATCAGGCGGGCATTGGCCTCGCGGGCCTTGTCGAGAAACTGGCGCATGCGCGCGTCGCGGCGCGTCGGCTCGTAATAGATCTCGATGATGGATTGCGGCGCGGTTTTCAGGCGCACGCCCACGGCGTGAAAGCCGAAAAGCACTTTGGGGGAAGACATGCCCGGATTATCCCCTCCGGGCGCAGGCGGCCTCAGGCGACGGCCGCGGTCTCTTTGACTTCGGGCACCACCTGCCCGGCCTCGATGGTGATGCGCCGCTCGCAACGCTGGGCAATGCTGCGGTCGTGCGTGACCAGCACAAGGGTGGTGCCCTGCTCGCGATTGAGGTCGAACATGAGTTCCATGATCTTGCCGCCGGTGGCGAAATCGAGGCTGCCGGTGGGTTCGTCGGCCAGCAGCACGGCCGGCTGCACCACGAAGGCGCGCGCCAGCGCCACACGTTGCTGCTCACCGCCCGAGAGCACTTTGGGGTAGCTGGAAAGCCGTTCGCCCAGACCCACGCGTTGCAGCATGTGGGTGGCGGTGGCGCGGGCGTCACGCCGCCCGGCCAGCTCCAGCGGCAACATCACGTTTTCCAGCGCGGTGAGGTTGCCCAGCAGCTGGAAGCTCTGGAACACAAAACCGACCTTCTGCGAACGCAACGCGGCGCGCTGGTCTTCGTCCATGGCGAACAAATCGACGCCATCAATGTGAACTGTGCCGCTGGTGGGCGTGTCCAACCCGGCCACGATGGACAGCAGCGTGCTCTTGCCCGACCCGGAGGCCCCCACGATGGCAGCGGTTTCCCCTTTGTTCAGGGTGAAATCGATATCGCGCAGAATGGTCAGCGACCCGGTGGAGTCGGTGACCGACTTGAACACATGCTGGACCGCAATCATCACATCGGACATGGAAGGACTTCTCAAGTTGAAACGCCGTCACTTTAACGCGCTGGTCTGCAGCGTGTGCGCGCTCGCCGCTGCGGGGTCTTTGGGCAACGCACTGGCACAGGCACCCGCGCAAGCGGCCAGCAGCAAGCTGCCGGTGGTGCTGGTGGTCGGCGATTCGCTCAGCGCCGAATACGGCCTCAAGCGCGGCACGGGCTGGGTGGCCTTGTTGAGCGAAACCATGGCCAAAGAGCAAGTGAAGGCGCGCGTGGTCAACGCCAGCATCAGCGGCGACACCACCTCGGGCGGGCGTTCGCGCATCGCGGCCTTGCTCAAGCAGCACCAGCCGAAGTGGGTGGTGATCGAGCTCGGCGGCAACGATGCCCTGCGCGGCCTGCCGCTGACCGGGACGCGCGAGAACATCGCCACCATGGCGCGGCTGTCTCGCGAAGCGGGCGCACAAGTGCTGCTGCTGGGCATGGAGATGCCGCCGAATTACGGCGCAAAGTACGCGCAGGAATTCCGCGAGGTGTTCACCACCGTGGCCAAGGCCGAGAAGACGGCGCTGGTGCCGTTTTTTCTGAAAGGCGTGGCCGACACGAAAGACCCCACCGCGCTGTTCCAGAACGACCGCATCCACCCCAACGAGTCGGCCCAGCCCACCATGCGCGACAACGTGTGGCCCGAACTTCGCAAGCTGATCGCCCGTCGATAATCGGGCATGCCCGTCCACACCCTGAATGCCACCGAGGCGCTGAGCCGCCTGGCCGAATTCGACCTGATCATCGACGCTCGCACCGAAGACGAGCACGCGCTCGACCATGTGCCCGGTGCGGTGAACTGGCCCACGCTCAACAACGAAGAGCGCATCACCATCGGCACGATGTACAAGCAGGTCAATCCGTTCGAGGCCAAGAAGCGCGGCGCGGCCTTGTCGGCGCGCAACATCGCGGCCCACATCGAACGGGAAGTGATCGACAAGCCGCGCACCTGGAAACCGCTGGTGTACTGCTGGCGAGGCGGCAACCGCAGCGGAGCCCTGGCCACTATCCTGGGCGCCATCGGTTTTCACGTCACACTGGTCGAAGGCGGCTACAAGGCCTGGCGCGCGGCGCTGGTGGAGTCGTTGCCGGCACTGGCCGCACGGCTGCGCTACCGCGTGGTCTGCGGCCCCACCGGCAGCGGCAAGACGCGCCTGCTGCAGGCCCTGGCCGCGCAAGGCGCGCAGGTGCTCGATCTGGAAGCCCTGGCCAGCCACCGCAGCTCGGTGCTGGGCCACATTCCCGGGCAACCGCAGCCGAGCCAGAAGCGTTTTGATTCGATGGTGTGGTCTGCCCTGCTCGGGTTCGACCCGGCGCGCGTGGTGTATGTGGAGAGCGAGAGCAAGAAAGTGGGCAATGTGCGCGTGCCTGATGCACTCATCGACGCGATGCGGGCCAGTCCCTGCATCGACCTGCGCTTGTCGGACGAAGAGCGCGTGGCGCTGCTGCTGGAGGACTACGACTTCTTCGTGAAAGACCCGGCATCGTTCTGTTCACGGCTCGAAGCGCTGACCGAGCTTCGTGGCAAAGAAGTCGTGTCGGGGTGGACAGAGAAGGTGAAGGGTGGTGAGACGCCGGCGGTGGTGCTGGAGTTGCTGACGCGCCACTACGACCCGATGTACGCCCAGTCGATCGGGCGCAACTTCAAACAATTTCCGCAGGCCCTGCCCTGTGAGCTGCGGGACCGTTCAGCCGAGTCGCTGAACGAGGCTGCGCGATCCTTGATCGCCAGCGAAAACACGGCCTGAGCGCGGTGCCCAGGCCGCTGGCAAGACCCGAAAGGTCAGTTGCCGGCGCCAGCGCCGTCGCCGCCTGATGCGCCGTCCGGTGCATCGGTGCCCGGTTCTTCCGGTGCATCCGTGTCGTCGTGACGGCGGCCTTCGGCCTTGGCCTTGAGCTTTTCCTCTTTCTTTTTCTTCTTGGCAAGCTCGCGCTGGCGTTTTTCGTATCCGTAGTTGGGAGTAGCCAAATCAGTCTTTCAGGTCTGTTGTAACGAAGGGGTCAGGCGTGCAGGGCGGCCATGGCCTGTGCAAGGTCGGCACGCAGATCGTGCACGGATTCCAGACCGACCGCAAAGCGTACCAGACCACCGGCGTGCGGCCAGCCTTTGGGTCGAATGGACGCCGTGTCGTAAGGCGCGCACAGGCTGATCGGCCCGGCCCAGCTCCAACCCAGGCGGAAGAGCTGGAGGCTGTCGCAAAACGCGTCGATGCGCGACTGCGGGATGGCAGGGTCGAACACGGCGCTGAACAGGCAGGCAGCCGCTGTGGCGTCGCGCTTCCAGGTGGCGTGGCCGGGCGAGTCGGGCAAGGCTGGGTGCAGCACCTGCACCACGCCGGGTTGCGCCTGCATCCAGGTGGCCAGCTCGCGCGTGCTGGTGTCTTGCGCCTGGTAGCGCAAGGCCATGCTGGGCAGGCCACGCAGCACGAGTTCGGCGTCGTTGGCACCCACGCCCAGACCCAGGCGCATGCGTGTGAGCAGGATCTTGCGGTGCAGGGCGAGGTTGCGCGTGATCACCGAGCCCATGAGCACGTCGGCACCGCCGCTGGGGTATTTGGTGAGGGCTTGCACCGATACGTCCACACCCTGCTCGAACGGCTGGAACGCGATGCCCGCGCCCCAGGTGTTGTCGAGCGCGGTGACGATGGTCTGGTCGGCGCCACGCCCGGCATTGGCCTGGCGCACGCACGCTACCAACGCCGGGATGTCGGGGTACTCCAACGTGATCGAGCCCGCGGCTTCCAGCCAGACCAGGCGCGTGGCCGGACCGATCTGGCGCGCGAGGTCGTCTGGATCCATGGCGTCGTAGTAGCGGTGCGTGATGCCCCACGAAGCCAGTTCAACCTCGGCGAACACCTTGCCCGGGCCGTACGCGTTGTGGGGAATCAGCAGCTCGTCGCCGCTGCGCAGCAAGGCCATGTCCACCAGGGTCATGGCGGCCAGACCGCTGGGTGCGAGCATGCAGTGCGCGCCACCCTCGATCGTGGCCAGGCGCTCTTCCAGCGTGAAGGTGGTCGGCGTGCCGTGCAGGCCGTAGGTGTAGCCGCTCTTGTCTTTCCAGTCTTTGGTGCGCAGTGCCTGGACGTTGGGAAAAATGACGGTGGACGCCTTGTGCACACCCGGCGCCACCGCCTCGAAACCCTCGGGGGGCTTGTAGGGGTGGTGGATCAGGCGGGTGGACAGTTCTTTCATTCAGTTCAGAGTTTCCATTTTTCGAGGAGCTGCGCTGGACGCATGCTGTCGTAGCCTTCAAAAGGCTGGTGGATCCACGGATTGGTCGGCAGGAACTCCACCGAATAGTCGGGCGTGAAGGCCGAGAGCTGTTTGGTCCAGATCACCGCGCTGCGCATCTCGGTGATGGGCGCGTAGTTGTTCTTGAGCATGTCGATCACGGCCTTGAGCGTGTGACCGGAATCGGCCAGATCGTCAACCAGCAGCACCTTGCCGGCGATCTCGCCTTTGGGCGTGGTGATGTAGCGCGCGATGTCCAGGTTGCCCTGCTGGGTGCCGGCGGCGGCGCGGTAGGAGCTGGTCGACATGATGGCCAGCGGCTTGTCGAAGATGCGCGAGAGGATGTCGCCGGGGCGCATGCCGCCACGCGCCAGGCACAGGATGGTGTCGAATTCCCAGCCGGACTGGTGGACCCTGAGTGCGAGCTTCTCGATCAGGTTGTGGTACTCGTCATAGGAGACGTAGAGGTGTTTGCCGTCTTCGGTGAGCATGCGGACTCCGGGTGGGGGTATCGGTCGGGATTCTTGCACGGTGCACGGCCGGGTGGGCCGCAAATGCACCGCTCAGCCGTGCTTAACCGTGATAAGGGTGGTGCAGCAGGATGGTGTGATCGCGGTCGGGGCTGGTCGACACCACGTGGATCGGCACGCCGGTGGTTTCCTGAATGCGCTGCAAGTAGAGGCGCGCGTTCTCGGGCAGCTTGTCGTACTGCGTCACACCCACCGACGAATCGCTCCAGCCGGGCAGGGTTTCGTAGATCGGCGTGCAGCGCGCGATGTCTTCGGCGCCCAGGGGCAGGATGTCGATGGTTTCACCGTCGAGTTCGTAGCCGGTGCAGAGCTTGAGTTCGGTCAAGCCATCGAGCACGTCGAGCTTGGTGATGCACAGACCGGTGAGGCCGTTGACCTGCGCCGAGCGCTTGAGCAGCGCGGCGTCGAACCAGCCGCAGCGGCGGCTGCGCCCGGTGGTCACGCCCTTTTCCGCGCCCACGGTGGCCATGTGCCAGCCCGGTGTGCCTTCTTTTTCCCAGTCGAGTTCGGTCGGGAACGGGCCGCCACCCACGCGGGTGCAGTAGGCCTTGGTGATGCCCAACACGTAGTGCAGCAGGCCAGGGCCCACGCCGGAGCCTGCCGCAGCGTTGCCGGCCACACAGTTGCTGGAGGTGACAAAAGGATAGGTGCCGTGGTCGATGTCGAGCAAGGTGCCCTGTGCGCCTTCAAACAGCAGGTTGGCACCGGCCTTGTGGGCCTCGTTGAGCTCGCGCGACACGTCCGCGATCATGGGCTTGAGCAGTTCGGCCTGCTGCATGGCTTCGGCGTACACCGGCTCGAACTGGATCGCGCCGTCTTTCATGTAGGCGGCGATCTTCTCGTCCCAGACCATGTCGGCCGAGTGCAGGTAGCTGGTGAGCAGGTGGTTGTGCAGGTCGAGCAACTCGCGCAGCTTGGCGGCGAAACGCTCGGGGTAACGCAGGTCCTGCACACGCAGTGCGCGGCGCGCGATCTTGTCTTCGTAGGCCGGGCCGATACCGCGGCCAGTGGTGCCGATCTTCTCGGTGCCGGCCTTGACCTTGGCGGCTTCGCGCGCAATGTCGATCGCGGCGTGGAACGGCAGGATCAGCGGGCAGCCTTCGCTCACGCGCAAACGCGAACGCACTTCGACACCGGCCTTTTCCAGTCCGGCGATTTCTTCAAACAGTTTGCCCACCGAAAGCACCACACCGTTGCCGATGTAGCACTTGACACCCGCGCGCATGATGCCGCTGGGGATGAGGTGGAGCGCGGTCTTCACGCCGTTGATGACCAGCGTGTGGCCGGCGTTGTGGCCGCCCTGAAAACGCACCACACCGGTGGCGGTTTCGGTCAGCCAGTCGACCAGCTTGCCTTTGCCCTCGTCGCCCCACTGGGTACCCACCACCACCACGTTGCGACCGGGTGTCACGGCGCTGCTGCTGTTCGTCATTGGCTGATTTCCGTTTGAATGTTCTTCACTGTCCATGCGCCAGCCTGGGCCGCGTCGGGCACCAGTTCGCGGTCGCAATGGAATTCGTCAACTTCGTGTTCGTGACCCGGCAACACGCACACCACCGTGTGGCCCTGCGATCGCAACTTGACCACGGCGTTGCGCAGGCTGGCGTCCATGCCCCAGGGCGCGCGGATCGCGGCCACCAAGGGTCGGGGCGCCACGGCGACCACAAGTTCTTTCAAGTCCAGGCTGAAGCCCACCGCTGGACGGTTGCGGCCGAACACGGCGCCCACCTCGTCGTAGCGGCCACCCCGGGCCAGTTCGAGGGACTGGCCGGCGCTGCCCTGCCCCGCCTGCGCAAACAAGGCAAAGCGCATGCCGGTGTAATAGGCGTAGCCGCGCAAGTCGGCGAGATCGATCGACACCGCCATGTCCTGCGCGTGCGATGCAAGCCAGCGCAGGTTGTCCAGCGCTGCGTGCAAAGCGGGTGAAGCCTGCAGCGTCTGCTGTGCTTCATCGAGCACGGTCACGTCGCCAAAGAGGCGCGGGAGCGCGCAGAGATCGCGGCGCACGTTCGCAGGCAGGTCACGCGCCAGCACCTGGAGCTCGGCCACGTCCTTGGCGTTGAGTGCGGCGTGGATGCGGGCCTCCTGCGGCGCGGTCAGCGTCACCGGCGCCAGCACGGCGTCGATCACGCGCACATCGGCCATGTCGAGCTGCAAGCCCTTCACACCGGCCACACGCAGACAGGCCTGAGCAAGCTCGATCACTTCGAGGTCGGCCTCCAGACCGGCGTGTCCGTAGATCTCGGCGCCGAACTGCAGAGGTTCGCGGCTGGCCAGCGGTCGGTCGATGCGGGTGTGCACCACCGGGCCGCAATAGCTCAGGCGCGCCACGCCCTGGCGGTTGAGCAGGTGCGCGTCGATGCGCGCCACCTGCGGCGTGCTGTCGGCGCGCAAGCCCAACGTGCGACCTGACAGTTGGTCGACGAGTTTGAAGGTTTGCAGGTCGAGCGCTTCGCCGGTGCCGGTGAGCAGCGATTCAAGGTGCTCCAGCAGAGGCGGCATCACCAACTCGTAGCCATGGCCACGGGCTGTGTCGAGCAAGCTCCTGCGCAATTCTTCGATGTGGCGGGCCTCGGAAGGCAAGACATCGGCTATGTGATCCGGGAGGACCCAGGCAGACATGGGCATTTTCAGGAGCTGTTAAAACCGCGATTTTACCGGGGTGCGGCAGGGTATCCGCAGGGTGATCGCGCAAGGTGCCGGGAGCGGACGAATCCAACGCCCGCCTGGCCAGAACAATTCAGCCGAGCAACCAGACCATCAACACGCCGATCGCCACGCAGACCAGACCGAAGAAACGCAGTTGTCCGTCGCGCAGGCCGAGCATTTCAGAAAAGACCCTGCGCCACAAACGCGGCGCCACCAAGGGCAGGATGCCCTCGAACACCAGCACGAGAGCCAGTGCGGTCCAGATCGTGTCCACGCCACGTCGGCCGCGCGGTCAGCGCTGGCGAATGCTGCAAGCGCCGCGTGTCATGCGGCTCACCGGGTCGGCGCCAGGTTGCTGCTGCGCAGCGACTTGAAGAAGTCAGAAGAAGGATCGACCACCAGCACGTCGGACTTGCTGGAGAAGCTCGATTTATAGGCTTCCAAGCTGCGGTAGAACTGGGCGAAGGCCGGGTCGCGACCGAAGGCCTCGGAGAACGAAGCAGCGGCCTTGGCATCGCCCTCACCCTTGATGAGCTGAGCATCGCGGTAGGCCTCGGACACAATCACTTCGCGCTGGCGGTCGGCATCGGCGCGGATCTTTTCACCCTCGGCAAAACCGGTGGAGCGCAGTTCGTTGGCCACACGCTTGCGCTCGGCTTCCATCCGCTGGTAGACCGAGGCGGTGATGCTCTCGGCGTAGTCCACGCGGGTGATGCGCACATCCACCACGTCCATGCCCCAAGGCTTGTCGGCACTGCGCACGGCAGCGAGCACTTCGCGCTTCACGTCGGCCATCAGTTGTTCGCGCCGGGTCGACAGCAATTCGTTCACGGTGCGCTTGTTCACTTCCTGCTGGAACGAGTTGCGCACCACGCGGTTGAGCTGCAAGGCGCCCGCGCGCTCGGTGATGCCGACGTTGCGGATGTATTCCTGCGGCTCGGAAATGCGCCAGCGCACGTACCAGTCGATCACCACACGCTGCTTCTCGGCGGTGAGCGTCGGCTCGGTGTCGGTGCTTTCCAGCGTGAGCAGGCGCTTGTCGATGTAGGACACGTTCTGGAACGGCGGCGGCAGCTTGAAGTTCAGGCCTGGCTCGGTGACGACCTGCTTGATCTGGCCCAACTGGAAGACCACGCCGAACTGGCGCTGGTCAACCACGAACAGCATGGAGCTGGCGATGGCCAGCGCCACGACGAGGCTGGTGAGGATGAAACCCAATTTGTTCATGTGCGTTGCTCTTTGGTCTCGTGTGCGTCGTTCAGCGGCTCTCGCGATCGCGCGAGCGGGCTGCGTTGTCGAGGCTGCGGCTGGCCGGGGTGGACGCGGTGCCCGCGCTCGGTGGCGGGGTGGCGGCTGCGGGGCTGGTCGTCGGCGACTGGGCCGTCATCTGCATGATTTTGTCCAGCGGCAGGTACAGCAGGTTGTTGCCCGCCTTGGAATCCACCAGCACCTTGGTCACGTTGCTGTAGATCTCCTGCATGGCGTCGGTGTACATGCGTTCGCGGGTCACCTGCGGCGCCTTCTGATACTCGGTGAGCACCGAGCGGAAACGCTGCGAATCACCATCGGCCTGCGCCACGATGCGGGCGCGGTAGCCTTCGGCTTCTTCCGTCAGACGGGAAGCCGCACCACGGGCGCGCGGTACCACGTCGTTGGCGTAGGCCTCGGCCTCGTTCTTGGCCCGCTCACGCTCCTGGCCGGCCTTGAGCACGTCGTCAAAAGACGCTTGCACCTGCTCGGGTGGACGCACACCGCCCTGTTGAAGGTTGATGCCGACCACCTCGATGCCTACGTTGTAGCGGTCCAGAATGGTCTGCATGAGCGCGCGCACGCGGGGTGCAATCTGGTCACGCTCTTCGGCCAGCGCGGCGTCCATCTTCATCTTGCCAACCACCTCGCGCACCGCGGTCTCGGCCACCTTCACCACCGACGCGTCGGGGTCACGGCTCTCGAACAGGAAGGCACGTGCGTCGTTCAGACGGTACTGCACAGCGAACTTGATTTCGACGATGTTCTCGTCTTCGGTGAGCATGGCCGACTCGCGCAGGCCGGTGGCTGGCACGATGTTGTCTCGGCCCACGTCCACCGAGCGAATTTGCGTCACGAACACGGTTTCGTGGCGCTGCACCGGATATGGCAGGCGCCAGTTGAAACCTGCACCCACGGTGCTGTTGTATTTGCCGAACTGCGTGATGACGGCCTGTTGACCTTCTTGCACGATGAAGAAGCCGGTGCCCAGCCAGATGAGTGCGGCCACACCAATGATGAGTCCGGCACCAATGCCGGTGGTCTTGGGGCTGGGATTGAAGCTCGGCATACCGCCGCCACCCGATCCGTTGCCACCGCCTTGACCACCGCCCTTCTTGCCCAGCAGACCACCGAGCTTGCGGTTGAAGTCGCGCCACAGTTCGTCAAGATCCGGCGGACCCTGGTTGGGGCCTTGACCCCGCGGGCGCTGCGGCGTGCGATTGTCGTCGTTGCGCTCGGGCTCCTGGCCGTCCTTGGAGCCTTCGTTGCGGGGAGCGTCATCTCCCCTGCCCCAGCGCGGATCGTTGAGATTGAACATGCCCAACACCTTGCGCCAGGCCCGTCGGGGGGCGGCACGTGAGCCTTGCTCGGCAGGGCGGGCGGGGTTTTGCAGATTCACATCCATGTGTTGCCAACTCTTTGTCAATTTCAAAACCATCACATTGTGCCCAATCAGGAGGGCGAACTTTCATTTTCAGGGAACGCCCCCGGGCTCTCGGGGCCTTGCCCGCCAGCAGCGGACAGCACCTGTGCCGCCAGCACCGCCCTCAGGGCCGGTAAACCTTCGCCTGTTTTGGCGCTCACGTAAATTCGAGGCACCGTTTGTCCATCCAGTTCCATCTGATCGGAAAGAACGAGCGGAATGTGGGCTTCGTCGATCGCGTCGAGCTTGTTGAACACCAGAATCTGCGGCACCTGATCGGCCCCGATGTCCTTGAGCACACCCATCACCGAAGTCATCTGCTCGGGGTGGGAGGGGTTGGAGGCGTCCACGATGTGCAGCAGCAAATCGGCATCGGCAGCCTCTTGCAAGGTGGCGGCGAAGGCATCGACCAAGCCGTGTGGCAGGTCGCGGATGAAGCCCACGGTGTCCGACAAGGACACCGAGCGGCCCGCTTCGCCCAGGTAGAGCTGGCGGGTGGTCGTGTCCAGCGTGGCGAAAAGCTGGTCGGCTGCATAAGCGCGCGCTTTGACCAAGCCGTTGAACAAGGACGACTTGCCCGCGTTCGTGTAGCCCACCAGCGAGATGGAAAAGGTGTCGCGGCGCTCACGCTGGCGGCGCTGGGTGGCGCGTTGCTTCTTCACCTTCTCCAGCCGCTCTTTGGTCCGCTTGATCGACTCGCCGATCATGCGGCGGTCGAGTTCGATCTGGGTCTCACCAGGACCACCGCGCATACCGATGCCGCCACTCTGGCGCTCCAGGTGCGACCAGCGCCGCACGAGACGGGTGGAGAGGTATTGCAGCCGGGCGAGCTCCACCTGCAACTTGCCTTCGTGGCTGCGCGCACGCTGGGCAAAGATTTCCAGGATCAACAGGGTTCGGTCATTGACCGGCATGCCCAGGTGACGTTCAAGATTGCGTTGCTGAGCCGGACTGAGCGACTGATCGAACAGCACTTCTGAAGCCCCGGTCGACTGGGCCAGGAGTTTGATTTCGTCGGCCTTGCCAGAACCGACGAACAGGGCTGGATCAGGTGCGCGCCGTTTGCAGGTGACCCGATCGGCCACGGTATAGCCCGCCGTCTGGGCCAACAAGCCGAGCTCTTCCAACGGCGCATCGAAGTGGGGCGTGCCGAAATCCACGCCCACCAGAATGACCGATGGTGTGGGTACGGAAGAGTGGTCTGGAGATTTCAAATCGCTTCAGCGGCAACGCGCCGGGCGATACAAACCGGGCGGCGCTTTGGCACCGCGCCGGTTTTCAGGGGAAATGCGTTCAAGGAGCGGCGGGCTCGTCCGCAGGAGCGGCGGAGAACTGCACAGGACGGCCTGGAACGATGGTGGAAATGGCGTGTTTGTAGACCATCTGGGTGACGGTGTTCCTCAACAGAACCACGTACTGGTCAAACGACTCGATCTGCCCTTGCAACTTAATGCCATTGACCAGGTAGATCGACACGGGAACATGCTCCCGGCGCAGCTGGTTCAGAAAGGGGTCTTGCAAGAGTTGGCCTTTGTTATTGCTCACGATATGCTCCGTGTTCAGAAAAAAGTGGATAAGGAAAGCACCATACCACAGGGCTTGTACTGCTCAAGCCTGCCGGGTAATTCCTATCCCTTGAAGGGATTGGTTGAGGTTTTGAATTCGATCCGCAGCGGCGTGCCCACCAGATCGAATGCCTTGCGGAAGCGACCTTCGAGGAACCGCTTGTAGGAATCGGGCACGTGTTCCAGCGAATTGCCGTGGATCACGATCACCGGTGGATTCATACCGCCTTGATGCGCATAACGCATCTTGGGACGGAACATGCCGCCGCGCGTGGGCGCCTGGAACTGCACGGCCTCGGCCAGCAGCCGGGTCAGCACCGGGGTTGACATCTTGCGCGTGGCCGACGCCTGGGCCTGGATGATCGACTTCCACACCGGCGCCAGCCCCTGGCGCTTCTGTGCCGAAATCAGGTGCAGCGATGCAAACTTCAGGAAGGCCAACCGGGTTTCGATCTGGCGCTCGACCTGTTCACGCTGGTAGGCATCCACCGCATCCCATTTGTTGATGGCCACCACCACGGCACGGCCGCTTTCCAGGATGTAGCCGGCAATGTGCGCGTCCTGGTCCGTGACGCCTTGTGTGGCGTCGAGCAGCAACAGCACAACGTTAGCGTTTTCGATGGCTTGCAGGGTCTTGACCACCGAGAACTTCTCGATCGCCTCGAACACCCGGCCCTTGCGCCGGATACCGGCCGTGTCGATCAGCTCAAACTTCTGGCCGTTGCGCTCAAACGGCACCGAGATGGTGTCCCGCGTGGTGCCGGGCAGGTCGAAAGCGACCAGGCGCTCTTCCCCCAACCAGGCGTTGATCAAGGTGGACTTGCCCACGTTGGGGCGCCCCGCCACCGCCAGACGGATCACGCCGGCCGGCGCGGGCTCTTCTTCTTCGTCTTCAGGCGGCAGCCCCGGAATGCGTTCCATCGCGAGTTCGACCATGGAACGAATGCCCTGCCCGTGCGCACCAGAGACCGGGAGCACTTCGCCCAGCCCCAGCTCGTAGAACTCGACCAGCTGCAAGCCCTGGGTCATGCCCTCGGCCTTGTTGGCCACCAGCACACAAGGTTTGCCCAAGCGCCGCAGGTAAACCGCGATCTCGTGGTCTTGTGCGCTGATGCCGGCACGCGCGTCCACCACGAACAGCACAACGTCGGACTCGGCCACGGCCTGACGCGTCTGCTTGGCCATCTCCTTGTAGATACCCTCGGTGGCATCGGGCTCGAAGCCGCCGGTGTCGATGACGATGTATTCGCGTGCACCAAGGCGGCCATTGCCGTAGTGCCGATCACGGGTGAGGCCGGCAAAGTCGGCCACGATGGCGTCGCGAGAACTCGTCAGGCGGTTGAACAGGGTGGACTTGCCCACATTGGGGCGTCCCACCAGGGCGATGACGGGTTTCAAGGAAAGCTGCTTTCGTTCAGGAGGCGGTTCGGCCCGGAAATCACTGGGGACGCCATGCGTAAATGCCGCCGTTGCGCGTCTGCACGACCAGGGCATCACCCGCAAGCACCGGGGCGGTCACGATGGGCGAGCCGTCGGTGCTCAACCGTGTCATTTCGCTGCCGTCTTCGCGCGAGACCAGGTGTACGAGGCCAGCGCTGTCGCCCACGGCGACCACACGGCCCAGAGCCACGGGTGCGCTGAGGTTGCGGTACTTGAGGCGATCGATGCTCCAGGCCGGCTCGCCAGAGACGCGTTGCCACGCCTGGAAGCGACCTTCATTGTCGGCACCAAACACCAGGCGATCGTCGCCGTGCACGCCGGTGGTGCCCTGGGCGGCGCGCGCCCAGACCACATTGCCACGAGCGGCGTCGATGCAGCCCACAGCGGCCGAGTAAGCCCGTGCGCAAACACTGTCACCGATCCGGCTCACCGGGCCGACGATGTCCACCAGACGCTCGACTTCGTTCGTGCCGCGCGGCGTAGCGATCGGGGCTTCCCAGCGCACCGAGCCGTTGGCGGGATTCAGACCCACGAGGCGACCCGACAGACCCGCCACCAAGGTGTCACCAACGGCGAGCAAGGCGCCACTTTGGCTGAGCACCAGCGGTTCGGCGGTGCGTGACTGCACCCACAAACGGGCTCCATTGCGCGCATCGAATGCGGTCACGGTTCGGTCGGCGGTCAACACGAACACACGAGCACCTGCCACCAGCGGCGCCGTGAAGGCACGTGCGGGCAGGCGCACGCGCCAGAGTTCGCGACCGTCAGCAAGCGCGACCAACTGGTTGCTCTGCGTGACCACTGCGGCGGTCTGACCGTCGGAGCCCACGCCCGCAGCGATGGGTGTACCCAGGTTCAGGCGCCAGACATCCTGACCAGAAGCGCCATCGATGGCGACGACGGTGCCAGACGTGCTGGCAGCGAATACGCGGCCGCCCGCCACCAGCGGGGCAATGGACTCGGTGCCCGCACCCACCTGGGCGGTCCATGCTGCCCGGGTACCCATGAGGGCAGCGACCGGGGGCAACTCGGTGGGCTGGGGCTTCTTGGTGCCCGACGAGCACGCCGAGAGAACCAACAACACCAGCAGGCCAAGGCCGGCGGTGCTCGCCATTCTGACTTTGGAAGAGGGCTTCATGGAATTCAGAACTGGGTTCAACGGGCGACCTCGGTTGTGGGAGCCAGGGTGGAGACATCCACGCCCAGCGAAGCCAGCTTCACCTCCACCAGGCGGCGGTATTCTGTGCGGTTGCTCAGGCCCTTCCAGGCGGTCTGGTACTGGGCCTTGGCTTCATCGGACTTGCCTTGCGCCATCAGCACATCACCACGGCGATCGGCCACGAGCGGCTCGAACGACTTGGGCACCGGGGCCTCGAGTGTCTTGAGTGCCTGTTCATAGGCTTGCGCCTCGATGTCCAGGGCAGCGAGCCGCAAGCGGGCCACGGCCTTGTATGAGTCGTCTGACGATTTTTCAGCCGCCCAGGCCAGCGCTGCGCGCGCCTCGGGCAACTTGCCTGCATCGAACAGCGTCTTGCCAGCCTGCAAGGCGGCCTGGCTGGCAAAGGTGGTGCTGGCGAACTGCGCCTGCATGTCGGCCAGCGCCCGCTGCATGCGGTCTGCATCTTTGGCAATGGCCGCACGGTCCACTTCGTCGTACAGCGCTGCGGCCTTGGCGGCCTGGTTGCGTTGCCAGTAGTTCCAGCCGTTCCAGGCCGCAAACGAACCGAAGACCACGATCAGCACCCAGCTGATGAGGTTGCCGTACTGGCTCCAGAAATGTTTGATCTGATCGAGCTGTTCCTGCTCTTCAAGGTCGAGGTGTTTGGCCATGCTGCAAATTCGATTCGGGTTCGGGCGCCGGGAGCGCAACGCTCGATTGTAGGCGGGTGGCTGCGCTATCCCCGCCTCTGCGAGACGGGGAAAGCCGGGTGGGTTCAGTGGCTGTGCAAACTGGCGGCCCAGTCGGCCACCTGGGCGATCGGCAGCAGTCGCTGCGCGGTTTCCTGCGACGGTGCATCGGCGTCTGGTCTCGGGCCGCGCAGGGGCTTGACCGCCACACTGCCCTGTTGCAACTCCTGATCACCAAAAATCAGCGCAAAGCGCGCGCCACTGGCATCGGCCTTCTTGAACTGCGACTTCATGCTGCCCATGCCGTCGGCGCCACCCGCGTGCATCTGGACGTTCACGCCGTGCTGGCGCAGCGCGCGCAACACCGGCATGACCTTGGGCACATGGGCCGCGTCGGGCACCACGGCATACGCGTCGGGAACGGGTTGCTCAGGCAGCCTGCCCTGCTCTTTCAGCAACTCAAGAATGCGCTCCATGCCCAGTGCCCAGCCCACGGCCGGCGCGGCCTTGCCACCGATCTGTTCAAACAGGCCGTCGTAGCGGCCACCGGCGCACACCGTGCCTTGCGAGCCGAGCTGCGTGGTGACGAATTCGAACACCGAGAGGTTGTAGTAGTCCATGCCGCGCACCAGACGCGGGTTGATGCGGTAGGCAATGCCGTGCGCATCGAGCAGCCCGCGCAGGCGGTTGAAGTGCTCCAGCGACTCGGCCCCCAGGTGGTCCATCAGGCGCGGTGCAGCGTTCACCAGGGCCTGCATGGTCGGATTTTTCGTGTCCAGAATGCGCAGCGGGTTGCTGTACAGGCGGCGCTTGGCCTCTTCGTCGAGCTGGTCGGCGTGGGCTTCGAGATAAGTGATGAGCGCCTGGCGGTGCGCCAGCCGCTCGGGAGGCTGGCCCAGGCTGTTGATTTCGAGTTCGATACCGGTGAGACCGAGTTCGGCCCACAGGTCGCAGGCCAGCACGATGAGCTCGGCGTCCACGTCGGGACCGGCGAAGCCCAGGGCCTCGGCACCGAACTGGTGGAACTGGCGGTAGCGACCGCGCTGCGGGCGCTCGTGGCGGAACATCGGGCCCATGTAGTACAGGCGCTTGCCGCCGTCATACAACAGCGAGTGTTCGAGCGCAGCGCGCACCACGCCGGCCGTGTTTTCAGGACGCAACGTGAGTTGCTCGCCGTTGAGCCGGTCTTCGAAGGAGTACATCTCCTTCTCGACGATGTCGGTGACCTCGCCCAGGCCGCGCACGAACAGCGCCGTGGGCTCCACGATGGGCGTGCGCAGGTTGCGGTAGCCGTAGCGGCGCATCAGCGTGCGCAGGGTGTCTTCGAGCCACTCCCAGTGCGCGGACGCGGGAGGGGCGATGTCGTTCATGCCTTTGACGGCGCTCAGTTTTTCTGCCATGTGCTGGAAGTCGGTGCGTTCAGCGCAAGCCGGGCGAGCGCCCGACCTCAAGCGGTGACGCCAAACTTTTTCTCGATGTAGTTGTCCACGATCACCTGGAACTCGCGCACGATGTCGTCGCCGCGCAAGGTCAGTGCTTTTTGTCCGTCGATGAAGACGGGTGCTGCCGGCGCCTCGCCGGTGCCGGGCAGGCTGATGCCGATGTCGGCATGTTTGCTCTCGCCGGGGCCGTTGACGATGCAGCCCATCACCGCCACCTTGAGGTTTTCCACGCCGGGGTAGCGCGCGCGCCAAACCGGCATGGAGCTGCGCAGGTAGTCGTCGATCTGTTTGGCCAGTTCCTGGAAGGTGGTGCTGGTGGTGCGACCGCAGCCTGGGCAAGCGGTGACCGAGGGCACAAACGCGCGCATGCCCAGCGCCTGCAAAATTTCGAGCGCGATCACCACCTCTTGCGTGCGGGCCTCGCCCGGTTGCGGCGTGAGCGAGATGCGGATGGTGTCGCCAATGCCCTGCTGCAGCAGCACCGAGAGCGCTGCCGTGGAGGCCACCGCACCCTTGGTGCCCATGCCGGCTTCGGTCAGGCCCAGGTGCAGAGCGTAGTTACAGCGTTGCGCCAGCGCCTGGTAGACCGCAATCAGGTCCTGCACGGCGCTGACCTTGCAGGACAGGAAGATGTTGTTGCCGTTGAGACCTATCTCTTCGGCGCGTCTGGCCGAGTCGAGCGCGGAGGTGATCAACGCCTCGTACATCACCTGGCGCGCTTCCCAGGGCTGGGCACGGCCAGCGTTCTCGTCCATCAAACGGGCCAACAGGTCCTGGTCAAGACTGCCCCAGTTCACACCGATGCGGATGGCCTTGTCGTGGCGAGCGGCAATTTCCACCATCTGCGCAAACTGCCGGTCACCCTTGTCGCCGCGGCCCACGTTACCGGGGTTGATGCGGTACTTGGACAGCGCTTCAGCGCAGGCCGGGTGGTCGGTGAGCAGGCGGTGGCCGTTGTAATGAAAGTCGCCCACCAGGGGAACGTCCACGCCCATTCGGTCAAGTTGCTCGCGGATGTAGGGCACGGCCTTGGCGGCTTCGTCGTTGTTGACGGTGATGCGCACCAGCTCGGAGCCGGCGAGCGCGAGCTCTTTCACCTGGATCGCCGTGCCCACGGCGTCGGCGGTGTCTGTGTTGGTCATGGACTGCACACGCACCGGCGCGTCGCCACCCACCGTCACCCGGTTGCTGCCCCAGGCCACCACGCCCTGACGGGTGTGGCGGGCTCGCACGGCGGCCAGGGCGATGGGTTGACCGGCTGACGCGAACGGGGCATCGGGTTGCAATGCAATGTCCATGGTCATTTCACCTCGAAGCGAGCCACATTGCTGCGCGAAAACGGTGCCATGTCGAAGGGCTTGCCCCGCACGCTCACCTGCGCAGCATCGGCCTTGCCCAGCACCACGGTGTAAGGCGGGGCAGCAGAGAAATCAATCACGTCGCCCGCCTGCAGCAACCGCTGGGCGACCACATTGCCGCTGCCGTTGACCACTTCCACCCAGGACTCACCCGTGGCAGCGATGCTCAGCAGGCTGCCTGCAGTGGGTGCGGCAGCAGGGGCTGTCGGTGTGGCAACGGCCACAGCCGGCGTTGCATCCGCAAGCACGGGCATGACAGCGGCAGTCGCTGGCACCACCGCGGGAGATCCCGTGTCGGTGCTCACGGGCAACACCCCTTCCTGCACGGTAGCGCCAGCGGGTTCCTGCGCGGCAACGGGCTCGACCGCAACCACCGGCTCGGCCACGGCAGGCTCCGCCACGCCAGCCACCACCGGCGGGCTTTCGGCCCGGGGAAGAAACACGATGACCAGTGCACCCAGAAGCAGCGCAATGGCCGCGAGCAAGGCGGGCCGGGAGAGCCAGCTCAGCGGGTTGATCGGCTCTTCGTCGCGGCCCGAATTGAAAGGTGCGTTGAGCGAATGCCCGTGGTCACCCAGCTTGGGCGATGCACCCAGCGGGATCTGCTGCAGGATGGGGACGGGGTCCACCTTGAGCTGGCGGCAGGCGCTGGACGCCAGCGCGCGCGCAAAGGTGAGGTCGGGCAGTTCGCTGTAGCGCCCTGCTTCCAGCGCCTCCAGTTTCTTGACCGGCACCTTCAGGGCGGCGGCCAGCGCCGCGATGTGCAGACCCGCGGCCTCGCGGGCCTCCTTCAGCCGGATCGGCCGCGAAACGGGCTCGCCCGACATGCCATTGCCTTCAACCACCGCGTCACTCATCAAACTCTCCGCGCTGAAAACGCGCCCACTGGGCGGAATCCGGGTAACGGCGACCCAGCTGCTGTGCCAGTTGCGCCATGGCTTCGCGGTTGCGAAGCCGCCGCTCCACCTTGATACCCAACCACAGTGTCTCGGCGTTGGCCAGATCGGTGTTGTTGAGCCGTCGAATGGTGAACTGGGCCTTGCTGTCTTCACCCCGGCGGAACTGCAGGGAGGCGAGGTTGTAGGCCACGATCGGGTTGGCAGGGTCGAGTTCGTAAGAACGCGCGAGGCTGGCTTCGGCTTCCACCAACTGGCCTGCGCGGATCTGGCAGATGCCCTGGGCCAGCAGCGTTCTTGCCTGACCACCGTACACCGGGCTGGCCAGCGCACGCTGGAACAACTCGGTGGACTGTGCGTACCGCCCGCGCTGGCAGGCGTACCAGCCGTAGTTGTGCAGCGCATCCGGGTCGCGCGGGTTGAGCTGCATGGCGCGCTGGAAGCTCTCTTCGGCCAGTGCGTCGTTGTTCATGCCCATGTAGACCAGGCCGCGCAACACATAGGCCGGCGCGTAGGTCGGGTCGGCTTGAAGCGCCAGCTTGATCTCGTCAAGCGCCACCGTGTTCTGACCTTCGCCAAAGTAGCCTGCGGCCAGTTCAACGCGGATGCGAGCGCGCTTGCGCACTTCGGGCTCGTCCGAATCCGTGATCGGTTCTGCGGTGGGCGCGCTGGGAGCTGCACCCCGTTGTGCACAGCCCGCGGACAACAACAGCAAGCACGTCAGCAATGCCAGTAACCCCACCGTGGCGCCTGAAAACCGGGCTGGGAATCGAGTGGCTGAAGTCATGCCTGCCTTTGCTTGTGGACGATGCGGATGGGATGCTCGGTGGCGCTGCGGCGCTTGGCCAAACGGCTGGCGGCGTTGGTGCGATCAAGCACGTCGCCGGCCAGTTGACCACAGGCCGCGTCGATGTCGTCGCCCCGCGTCTTGCGCACCGTTGTCACCAAACCACCCTCGCTCAGGATGCGGGCAAACTGCTGCACCACCGGCCGTGGCGAACAGAGCAGGCCAGAACTGGGGAAAGGGTTGAAAGGAATCAGGTTGATCTTGCACGGCACACCGCGGCCCGCGTGGCCCCGGACCAAGGCCAGCAACTCCTGCGCGTGGTGCGGCTGGTCGTTCACGCCGTCGAGCATGCAGTACTCGAAGGTGATGAAGTCGCGCGGCGCGGCGGGCAAATAGCGCAGGCAGGCGTCGAGCAGTTCGGCGATCGGGTACTTGAGGTTCAGCGGCACGAGGTCGCTGCGCAGCGTGTCGGTGGGCGCGTGCAGCGACACCGCCAGCGCCACCGGACAGTCTTGCGCCAGGCGGTCCATCATCGGCACCACACCCGAGGTGGACACGGTGACGCGGCGGCGCGAGAGGCCGTAGCCATGGTCGTCCAGCATCACGCGCAGCGCCGGCACCAGCGCGTTGTAGTTCTGCAAGGGTTCGCCCATGCCCATCATCACCACGTTGGTGATCACGCGTTCGTTGCGTTTGAGGTGCTTGCGCAGGAAGAACTCGGCCTGCCACAGCTGAGCGAGGATCTCACCAGTGGTTAGGTTGCGCGAAAAGCCTTGGTGGCCGGTGGAGCAGAAACGGCAGCCCACCGCACAACCCGCCTGCGACGAGATGCACAAGGTGCCGCGGTCTTCTTCGGGGATGAAAACAGTCTCGACCGCGTTGCCGCCACCCACATCGAACAGCCACTTGATGGTGCCATCGGCCGAGTCCTGGCGCGAGAGCACCGGCAGGCCGGTGATGGTGCACGCGCCGGGGAGCTTCTCGCGCAGGCTGCGCGCGAGGTCGGTCATCTCGGTGAAGTCCGAGGCCCCTTTTTGATGGATCCAGCGAAACAGCTGGACGGCGCGAAAGCGCTTTTCGCCCAGCTGCTCGCACCAGGCGGCCAAACCCTCAAGATCGAAGTCGAGCAGGTTGACCGTCATGGCATGGTCAGCGCGCTGGCTCAGCGCGAGTAGACGTTGAGGCCGGCGAAGAAGAACGCGATTTCAGCGGCGGCAGTCTCGGGTGCGTCCGAGCCGTGCACGGCGTTGGCGTCGATGCTGTCGGCGAAGTCGGCGCGGATCGTGCCGGCGTCGGCCTTCTTCGGGTCGGTGGCGCCCATCAGGTCGCGGTTCTTGGCGATTGCGCCTTCGCCTTCAAGGGCCTGGATCATCACGGGGCCGGAAATCATGAAGTCGACCAAGTCCTTGAAGAAAGGACGGGCCTTGTGCACAGCGTAGAACTGCTCGGCTTCACCGCGCGACAGATGGGCCATGCGGGCCGCCACGACCTTCAGGCCAGCGGCTTCAAAACGGGCGTAGATCTGGCCGATCACGTTTTTGGCAACGGCGTCGGGCTTGATGATGGAGAGGGTGCGTTCGATGGCCATGGAAATCCTGAAGTTTTGTGGGTCAATTTGCCGAGGTTTGGGGCACCTCGAAAAGCCCATGATTCTACATTGCCCGTGTCACGCCACCGTGACGCCGGGACACGACCCGGGCAGGCTCAACGGCCGCCGGGGCGACCACCGCCGCTGCCGCCACCTCCACCGCGGCGGCGTGCGCCACCGGGCGCGCTGCCACGACCGGCCTCCTGCTCGCGCCGGCGCTGCAGGGCGTCCTGCCCGATGTAGCCGAACGAGGTCTTCATGGGGTCGGGCTGCGACGCTCCGCTGCCCGGTCCGCGACCACCCGTGCTGGTACCGGGCTTGGCGCCCCGACCTTTGCCACCGGGGCCGGTGGGGGCTCCGCCCATGCCGTAGCCACTGCTGCGCCGGTCGCCAAAGCCGGGGCTCTCGCTGCGGCTGCCTGGTGGTTTGCCTTGCGTGCGGCCCGATCGGGGGCCTTGTTTTCCACGCTGCGCCGGATGGCGGCCACCCGGACGGGGTGGGCGGGCGCCCTCCTCGTCGGCGCTGGGCATGCCGGCGGCGGCGGTCAGGCGGGCGATGTCACGCTCGTCGAGCTCGATCCAGGCACCGCGTTTGAGGCCGCGCGGCAGCATCATGGCGCCGTAACGGATGCGGATCAGGCGGCTGACCGCGTGGCCCACGGCCTCGAACATGCGGCGCACCTCGCGGTTGCGGCCTTCGCCGATCGTCACGCGGTACCAGCAGTTAGCGCCCTCGCCACCGCCGTCTTCAATGGACGCGAACTGCGCCATGCCGTCGTCCAGACGCACGCCGTCGAGCAGGCGGGCTTTTTCGTCGTTTGAGAGCGCTCCGAGCACCCGCACCGCGTATTCGCGCTGCAGGCCGAAACGCGGGTGCATCAGCCGGTTGGCCAGTTCACCCGAGCTGGTGAGCAGCAGCAAGCCTTCGGTGTTCAGATCCAGTCGGCCGACCGACTGCCACTTGCCCTGCATCAGCTTGGGCAGGCGGCGAAACACGGTGGGCCGGTTTTGCGGGTCGTCGTGCGACACCACCTCGCCCGCGGGCTTGTGGTAGGCCAGCACGCGTGGCGGAAGCGGTGTCATGCGCACGCGCACCGGTTTGCCGTTGACCTTGATCACATCGCCGATCTGGATGCGCTGGCCCACGTGGGCAGGCTCGCCGTTGACCGAGATGCGGCCTTCCAGGATCAGCTGCTCCATCTCCAGCCGCGAGCCCATGCCGGCCTGCGCCAGCACCTTGTGCAGCTTGGGCGACTCGGCCTGCGGCGAGAGCACGCGCTTGACGGGCAGCGGTGGCAACTCCTGCTCCTGCTCGGCGTCGAACGCTCCGCTGACCACGTCGTCGAATCGCAGCACCTCGGGCTCGGCGTGTGATGGCGAAGGCTTGGGCTGAGCCGCAGGCACCTCGGCGGTGGGGTCGAGCTCAGTCGGGTTTGGGGGAGTTTGATCCGGGGTCATGGTCTTCCTGGGTGGACGGTTCCAACAACTGCGGGTCGGAGGGCGGGGAAATCGGGTCGGTGGCCACGGGATCGGCCATCACGAGCAGGTCTGATTCGGGTGTGTCCAACTCGGCTGTATCGGACGGCAGGCTGTTGGCCAGGGATTCAAAGTCGAGGCGGTCCAGCGCAGACTCCTGCACCTCGCTGCCATCAAGCGGCGGCAACTGGTCCAGCGACGCCAGGCCCAGGTCGTCCAGAAACTGGCGCGTCGTTGCGAACAGGGCCGGACGGCCCACGGTTTCGCGGTGGCCAATGACTTCGATCCAGCCCCGGTCTTCGAGCTGTTTGATGATCAGCGAATTGATGGTGACACCGCGAATGTCTTCCATGTCGCCACGCGTGACCGGCTGGCGGTAGGCAATGATGGCCAGCGTTTCCATGGCAGCGCGGCTGTAGCGCGGCGGCTTTTCGGGATGCAGACGGTCCAGGTACGGTCGCAGCTCGGGCCGGCTTTGAAAGCGCCAGCCCGTGGCCACCTGCACCAGCTCCACGCCACGCCCGGTCCATTCGAGCTGCAGGTCGGCCAGCAAAGTCTTGAGCGTGTCGGCCGACACTTCCATGTCGAACAGGGTGCCGAGCTCTCGCACGGACAGCGGCTGGGGCGCGCAGATCAGTGCCGTCTCGAGGACACGCTTGGCATCCGTTGTGTTCATGGTGTCTGTCAGTCAAAAACCGGTGGGTGGCCGGGACGGTGCGAAAGGCGAACGGTGCGGTTGAGCCGCGGGCCATGCGGCATGCGGGCGCGACCGTCGGGTCGGGGCGAATCAGCTGGATCCTGCAAAACCCGGGCACGGGCTCTGGGTCGGGCATTGAAATCGGGTGGCTGGGCGAAGGTCGGGGTGAAGTGTGCTGCGCAACCCATCCGCGTCGGAGGGTGCGGCTTCAGGCCGCCGGTTCGCTGTCCCAGCTCTGCGCATTGTAATGGAGCCCGCTGGATTCGAGCGCCAGCAGCATGTCGGCCGGCGGCGTGGAGCGAAACAACAAGGGCTGACCGCTGATGGGGTGCTTGAGTTCCAGGCGCGCTGCGTGCAGCGATTGCCGGGCCATGCCCCACAGCGCGCGCCCGCTGTACAGCGTGTCGCCCACCAGCGGATGGGCCAACCAGGCCATGTGCACCCGGATCTGGTGGGTGCGCCCGGTGTGCAGCTTGCAGGCCACCAGGCTGGCCTGGTCGCTGGTGTCGAGCAGGCGAAAACTGGTCTGTGCGGTCTTGCTGCTGCCGCCTTCGACCCGCACCACCGCCATGCGCAGGCGGTTGTGCACGTCGCGCCCGATGGGTTGGTCCACATGCTGGTCGCCCAACCCCTTCCAGCGGCCGTGGGCCAGGGCCAGGTACTGACGGCTCACCTCGCGCGCGGCGATGGCGCGCACCAGCGCTTCCACGGCCTGGCGGCTCTTGCCCACCAGCATGAGGCCCGAGGTGTCCTTGTCGAGCCGGTGCACGATGCCCGCACGCGGCAGACTGGCAGCGCCCGCGTGGTGGGCCAGCAGGCCGTTGAGCAGCGTGCCGGTCCAGTTGCCGGCGGCGGGATGCACCACCAGACCGGCGGGTTTGTGGATCACCAGCAGGTCGGCATCTTCAAACACCACGTCCAGGGTCATGGCCTCGGGCACGAAGGCCTGGGCCTGCTGGGTCGGGCGCAGCTCCACGTGCAGTTGATCTCCGGCCGCGACGCGGGCTGACGCTTTGCTCTGCGCAACGCCCCGCACCTCCACAGCGCCGTCGGCCATGAGCTGCTGCAGGTAGGAGCGGGAGAACTCGGGAATCAGCTGAGCCAATGCGCGGTCGATGCGCCAGCCGTGCATGCCGACCGGCACCGAGCAGATGCGCTTTTCCACCTCCAGCGCCCACTCGTCGGCGCCCGTTGCCACGTCCTGGGCCGTGTCTGCTGCCAGACCGACCGTCTCACCCCCCGTCGATATACTTTGCGCTTTCAATCCGTCGTTCCGTTGTGAAGGTGAGTTCGTTATGTTGACGTTCAGATTATCGGCCCTGAGTGCTGGTGCATTGGGCACAGCGCTGCTGCTGAGCGCTTGTGGCAGCACCAAGCCCAAAGACGAAACCGCGAACTGGAGCCCCAACCGCATTTACAGCGAGGCCACTGAGGAGCGCTCGGCAGGCAACTTCGAACGTTCGGTGACCTTGCTCGAAAAGCTCGAAGGCCGCGCCGCCGGCACACCGCTGGCGCAGCAGGCTCAGTTGGACAAGGCCTACACCCACTACAAAGCGAGCGAGCCGGCCCAGGCCCTCGCCGCCATCGACCGCTTCCAGAAGCTCCATCCGGCCAGCCCGGCCATGGACTACGCGCTCTACCTCAAGGGCCTGGTGAACTTCAACGACAACCTCGGTCTGTTCGGATCACTGGCGAGACAAGACTTGTCGGAGCGCGACCAGAAGGCAGCCAAGGAATCGTTCGAAGCGTTCCGCGAACTGACCACCCGCTTCCCGGACTCGCGCTACACACCCGATGCCCGCCTGCGCATGACCTACATCGTCAACTCGCTGGCCCAGTATGAAGTGCATGTGGCCCGCTACTACCTCAGCCGCGGCGCCCATGTGGCGGCCATCAACCGCGCACAGACCGCGCTGAACGAATACACAGACGCACCCGCGCTGGAAGAGGCCTTGTTCATCATGGTCCAGTCGTACGACGCGCT
Source organism: Hydrogenophaga sp. (assembly GCA_046314475.1). GTDB lineage: Bacteria > Pseudomonadota > Gammaproteobacteria > Burkholderiales > Burkholderiaceae_C > Hydrogenophaga. The sequence goes on along the minus strand of JBKBWW010000007.1, from coordinate 7,702 downwards.
GGGCATGACCCAGCTGCGCGACGATGCCCGCCGCGTGATGCAGACCAACTACCCGAAGAGTGAATACCTGAGCCAGGGCTTCAAGAGCAAGGACGAGCCTTGGTGGAAGATCTGGTGAGCACCAGCGCGTCCAGCGCTGCGCTCATGTCGGCCTCGTCCACCACACGGCGCAAGGGTGGCAGGCTGGCCAGCAATTGAAGACCGTAGCTGCGGGTGAGCAGGCGACGGTCGCCAATCACCAGCACGCCGCTGTCGGTTTCGGTTCGAATCAAACGGCCTGCGCCCTGCTTCAAGGCCATGGCGGCCTCGGGCAAATAGCCATCTCCAAACGCCTTCAGACCCAGCGCTTCCAGGCGCGCTGCACGCGCAGCGGTCAGGGGATCGTCTGGCGAGGGGAACGGCAGCTTGTCGATGACGAGCAGTTGCAACGCATCGCCCGCCAGATCCACCCCCTCCCAGAACGACGCAGATGCCACCAGGATGGCGCCGTGCGGAGTTGAAGCGGCTGCTCTGAACCGGGCCAGCAGCGCGGCACGCGACAAGCGACCCTGGGCCAGCACCAGCGCCGGCGCACAACGGCCCTGCAGCACCTGTTCGTTCAAAGCCTCTGCCATGCGTGCCACCGCACGCAATGTGGTGGTGAGCACCAGGGTGCGACCACCGAGTCGTGTGGCCCACTGCGCCACCCGCACTGCCAGCTCGCCTGTGTGCGCCGCGTCTGACGGTTCAGGCAGGTCGTGCGGCACAAAAAGCGATGCTTGCTCGCCATGGTCGAACGGACTGGCGACCCGCAAGGTGCGCAGCGTTTGGTGGTTCGCCAGACCCAATCCGCGTGTGAACCAGCTCAGTGTGTCTTCGTGGCCGAGCGTGGCCGAGGCAAAGATCCAGCTTCGGCCGCCCGGCTCGGCGTCCCGCACCAGCTGGCTGAAACGCGCGGCGCTGTCCAGCGGGGCCCGCACCATGCGCCAGGAGCGGTCGGCGCCCCATTCCATCCAGCGCACGCTGGTGGCATCGAGCGGGCTCGGGCCGCCCGGCGTCAAGTGGCCCCAGGTGGTCTGCAGTGCCTTGATGCGGTCGAGCAGGCGCGCGAGTTCGGCGGCGCTCTGCGCGGTGGCGGACACGGCTTCGAGCGCGACCGTCAATGCCCGGTCGAGGTCGGAGATTGCGCGCAGCCAAGGAGCCTGCTCCAGTCCTTCAGGGGTGACTTCAGTCCACGCGCTGCGACCTTGGGTGCCTGCCTCACGGGCCAACGAGCCGACTGCGCGGCAGGCCTGTTCCAGATTGAGGGCCAAGTGCGCCCAGGGTCGCAACCCACGGGCGCGCGCGTTGCCTTGCACGCCAAGTTCGCGCGCGAGGTCGTGCAGGTGGTCCGAGGCGATGGCCTGCGACATCAGCTGAACGCCCGTGTCGTTGAGCTGGTGCGCCTCATCCAGCACCACCACGCCGGTCTCGGGCAACCAGTCCACGGCTTCGGTTTCGCGAATGACCTGGTCCGCAAAAAACAGGTGGTGGTTGATCACCACCCAGTCGGCCTCGCGGGCCTGCCGGCGGGCCAGGTTGACGTGACACGCTGCCGCCTGCGGGCAAGTGGTTCCCACACAATTGTGGCGGGTGGACGTGATCAAGGGGCGCAGTGGCGAGCGTTCGTCCAGCCCGTCCAGCTCGCCCACATCGCCGCTGCGGGTGAGCCGAGCCCAGCGCTGCACCTGCTCCAGTCCAGCGGCCACCGCGGGGTCAGTTTGCGCGGACGAGCCGATGGTTCTCGCCAGTTCCAGCCGGTGCAGGCACAGGTAGCTGGATCGCCCCTTGAGCAGCGCCGCGCGCACCGGCAGGCCCAGCGCGCGGGACACGGCCGGGATGTCTCGTGTGAACAGCTGGTCTTGCAGGGCTTGCGTGGCGGTCGAGAGCAGCGCACGTTGCCCGCTCAGCAACACCGGCACGAGGTAGGCAAAGGTCTTGCCCACGCCGGTGCCGGCTTCCACCGCGAGGTGCTCGCCCGACCGCAAGGCCTGCGCCACGGCCAGCGCCATCTCCAGTTGGCCCGGCCGGGGACGAATACCCGGGCGCGACACTGAGAGTGGCCCGTCTGCGGCAAAGGCTGCCGCCACGCCATCAAGCAGATCAACCACGCCAACGGCGTGCAAAGGCGCACGGGCGGTGGGGTACCGCGGAGACATAACTGGATACCATTGCGTGCATCGAACGGCACCCGTACAACGATTGATTCATATGTCCAAAGGCTACCGCATCCAGGCATCCACCGGCATCCACCGGGGCGACCGCGACTACCAGCAAGACCAGGTGTGCCTGCTGAACCACCCGCGCCATAGCAGCTGCATGCTGGCCGTGCTGGCCGACGGCATGGGCGGGCGCAGCGGTGGGCGCAAGGCGTCGGACCAGGTGATGCTCACGGCACGCCAGTTGTTCGAGCGCTATGACCCCGACACCGACGATGCCTCGGCTCTGCTGCGCCAGATCGTTGAAGAGTCGCACCTGGTGATCAAGCTCACCGCCGTGTCGGCCGAACAGGAACCGCACAGCACCATCGCCGCTTTTCTGATCGACCCCGACGGCGAGAGCCACTGGGTGCACGCCGGCGACTCGCGGGTCTACCACTTCCGCAACGGCCGCATGGTGTTCCGGACCATGGACCATTCCTATGTGCAAACCTTGGTCAACCAGGGCGAGCTCAGCGAGCAGGACGCGCTGGACCACCCGCATGCCAACATCCTCATGGGTTGCCTGGGCACCGAAAACGACCCGCCGGTGGACCTGCACGTGGTGCCGCAACTCACCCCGGGCGAGGCACTGATGGCCTGCAGCGACGGCGTGTGGCACTACTTCACGCCCGAAGAACTGGCCAGCACGATCGCCATGCTGTCACCGCGCGAGGCGTGTGAGTTCCTGATCCAGAAGGCGCGGACCCGGGCCAAAGGCGCGGGTGACAACCTGTCGATCGTGATCGTGAAGCTCGAGCCACTGAGCTGAGGCCCGCGCAGCGGGCTTCGCTGCCCGCACCGACGTTCAGGTCAGTCCGGTGTCTACAACCCGGTGCTCCAGCGCCAGAAACTCCTCGGACTGCATCTCGCTCAAGCGCGAGACCGTGCGAGGAAATTCGTGCGACATGGGGCCTTCCAAGTACAGCTCATCGGGCTGGACCGCCGCCGACATCACCAGTTTGACGCGGCGGTCGTACAGCACGTCGATCAGCCAGGTAAAGCGCCGCGCCTCCGACGCCTGACGCACCTGCATCTGCGGCACGTTGGACAGCATCACCGTGTGGAACTGGGTGGCAATTTCCAGGTAGTCGTTTTGCGAGCGCGGCCCGCCGCACAGGGTGCGGAAATCGAACCAGATCACACCACCCGCGCGCCGCACGGCCTTGATCTGGCGCGATTCGATCTGCATCACCGGGTCCTGGTCGCCCGCCTCGGCCAGTTCGTTGAAGGTTGCTTCCATGGCTGCATCGGCCTGTGGCCCCAGCGGGCAATGGTAGAGCTCGATGTGGTTGAGCGTGCGCTGGCGGTAGTCGGTGCCGTTGTCCACGCTCAGCACCTCCAGCCGCTCCTTGAGCAACTCGATCGCGGGCAGGATGCGGTCGCGGTGCAGGCCGTCGGGGTACAGACCATCCGGGTGGAAGTTCGACGTGGTGACGAAGCCCACGCCGGCCTTGAACAAGGCGTCCAGCAGCCGGTGCAGGATCATGGCGTCGGTCACATCCGCCACGTGGAACTCGTCAAAGCAGATCAGCTTGTAGCGCTTGGCAATGCGCAGGCCCAGCTCGTCCAGCGGGTTCACTGTGCCTTGCAACTCGCGCAGTTCACGGTGCACCTCGCGCATGAACTCATGAAAGTGCAGCCGGGTTTTGCGCCTCAACGGTACCGCGTTGAAGAAGCAGTCCATCAGGAAGCTCTTGCCCCGGCCGACGCCGCCGAACATGTACACACCGCGCGGAATCTCGGGCTTGATGAACAGCTTTTTGAGCGAGTTGGAGCGGCGCTGCTTGTACGCCGTCCACTCGGTGGCGCACCGCTCCAGCGCGTCGATGGCACGCTGCTGGGCGGGGTCGGTCGTGTAACCGCGCTCTTTCAGCGCGGCTTCGTAGGTGCTGCGAACGCTCAAGACCGGTGCCGGTTCAGAAGTTGAGCGTGCGCTTGTCCACCGCCAGCGCGGCTTCTTTCGTCGCCTCCGACAGCGAAGGGTGCGCGTGGCAGATGCGCGCGATGTCTTCGGCGCTGGCCTTGAACTCCATGGCCACCACGGCTTCTGCGATCAACTCGCTGGCCTGAGGACCCACGATGTGCACGCCCAGAATCTCGTCGGATACAGCATCCGCCAGGAACTTGACCATGCCGGTGGTGTCGCCCAGCGCGCGTGCTCGGCCGTTGGCCAGGAACGGGAAGGTGCCGGCCTTGTACGCGGCGCCACGCGCCTTGAGCTGCTGCTCGGTCTCGCCCACCCAGGCAATCTCGGGGCTGGTGTAAATCACCCAGGGAATGGTGTTGAAGTTCACATGGCCGTGCTGGCCGGCGATGCGCTCGGCCACCGCCACGCCCTCTTCTTCCGCCTTGTGCGCCAGCATGGGGCCGCGCACCACGTCGCCCACCGCCCACACGCCCTTGAGGTTGGTGCGGCATTCGGCGTCCACCACGATGGCGCCGCGCTCGTCCAGCTGCAAGCCCACGGCTTCGGCGTTGAGGCCGATGGTGTTGGGCACGCGACCAATGGAGACGATGAGCTTGTCGGCGTCCAGCGACTGGGCTTCGCCCTTGGCGTTGGTGTAGGCCACGCTCACGCCCTTCTTGGTCGTCTTGATCTCGCCGACCTTCACACCCAGTTCGATCTTCAGACCCTGCTTGTCGAACGCCTTCTTGGCTTCCTTGGCGATCTGCTCGTCCACCGCGCCCAGGAAGGTGGGCAGACCTTCAAGAATGGTCACATCCGACCCAAGCCGGCGCCAGACCGAACCCATTTCCAGACCGATCACGCCGGAGCCGATCAACACCATCTTCTTGGGCACGGCGCCCAGGCGCAGCGCGCCGTCGTTGGACAGCACGGTCTCTTCGTCAAACGGTGTGCCCGGCAAGGCGCGCGCGTTGGAGCCGGTGGCCACGATGATCTGGCGTGCGGTCAGCAGCTCTTCGGTCGCGCCTGTCACCTGGATTTCGTAGCCGGCTTCCACCGCCTTGGCAAACGAACCACGACCATGGAAGAAGCTGATCTTGTTCTTCTTGAACAGGTACAGGATGCCGTCGTTGTTCTGCTTCACCACGGTGTCTTTGCGGCCGATCATCTTGGCGATGTCGATCTTGACGTTGGTGGCGGTGATGCCGTGGTCGGCGAAGTGGTGGTTGGCGTGGTCGAAGTGTTCCGACGACTGCAGCAGTGCCTTGGATGGAATGCAGCCGACGTTGGTGCAGGTGCCGCCCGGGGCCGGGCCACCGGCGGCGTTTTTCCACTCGTCGATGCAGGCGACCTTGAAACCGAGTTGGGCTGCGCGGATGGCGGCGATGTAGCCGCCGGGGCCGCCGCCAATGACGACGACGTCAAATGTTTGGGACATGTTGGATTCCTGGATTCAAAAGGCCAACGCCCCTGTCGGGGCGTTGGCGAACGGGGTTGCCGATCAGATGTCGAAGAGCAAACGGGCTGGGTCTTCCAGCGCTTCTTTCATGGCCACCAGGCCCAGCACGGCTTCGCGGCCGTCGATGATGCGGTGGTCGTAGGACATGGCAAAGTAGTTCATGGGACGTACGACGACCTGGCCGTTTTCCACCATGGCGCGGTCCTTGGTGGCGTGCACGCCCAGGATGGCCGACTGCGGCGGGTTGATGATGGGGGTGGACATCATGGAGCCGAAGGTGCCGCCGTTGGAAATGGAGAAGGTGCCCCCGGTCATCTCGTCGATGCCGAGCTTGCCGTCCTTGGCTTTCTGGCCGTATTCGGCGATCTTCTTCTCGATGTCGGCAAAGCTCATCTGGTCGGCGTTGCGCAGAATGGGCACCACCAGGCCACGCGGCGAACCCACCGCGATGCCGATGTCGAAAAAGCCGTGGTACACGATGTCGTTGCCGTCCACCGAGGCATTCAGGATGGGGTACTTCTTCAGCGCATGCACCGCGGCCTTGACGAAGAAGCTCATGAAGCCGAGCTTGACGCCGTGTTCCTTCTCGAACTTCTCCTGAAACTTCTTGCGCATCTCCATGACCGGGGCCATGTTGATTTCATTGAAGGTGGTCAGGATGGCGTTGGTCGACTGCGACTGCAGCAGACGCTCGGCAACGCGGGCTCGCAGGCGGGTCATGGGCACGCGCTCTTGCGGACGGTCACCCAGGTCGGGAGCGACCACGGGCACCTGCGGCAGCACCTTGGCGGGCGCGCCCGTGGGGATGGCCACAGGTGCGGCCACGGCAGGCTTGGGTGCGGCCACGGCCGTCAACACATCGCCCTTGGTCACGCGGCCGTCTTTGCCGGTGCCGGGCACCGAGCCAGAAGCCAGGTTGTTGTCGGCCATGAGCTTGGCGGCAGCGGGCATGGCCACGCCGGCTTTGCTGGTGGACGCGACGGCAGCAGCCGCTGCGGCAGGCGCCGGAGCGGCAGCGGGTGCTGCTGCAGCGGCGGGTGCAGCAGCACCGGCAACTGCAGCCGTGTCGATGCGCGCAATCAGCTGCTCGGCCGCCACGGTGGCACCGTCGGCCTGCAGGATCTCAACAATCACGCCAGCCGAGGGCGCGGGCACTTCGAGCACGACCTTGTCGGTCTCGATTTCGATCAGGATCTCGTCGACCGCCACCGCGTCGCCGACCTTTTTCTTCCACTGCAGCATGGTGGCTTCGGCCACCGATTCGGAGAGCTGCGGAACTTTGACTTCTACGATTGCCATGTTTCTTCTACCTGTTTGTTTCGGACTGCGCTGAGCCAGCCGACCCGGGATTCAACATCCGCGGGCCGGGCGGCAGCAGCGGCTTACTTGGTGAGGATGAAGCCCTTGAGCTTGCCGAAGGCGGCGTCGATCAGGTTCTTCTGCTGCTCCTGGTGCAGGTGCGAATAACCCACCGCTGGCGAAGCGGACGCGGCGCGTCCGGCATAGCCGAGCTTCTGACCGTCGAGCATGTTCTCGTGGATGTAGTGCTGCACAAAGAACCAGGCGCCCTGGTTTTGCGGCTCGTCCTGGCACCACACGATGTCGGTGGCGTTGGGGTACTTGCGCAGTTCGGCACCAAACACCTTGTGCGGGAACGGATACAACTGTTCCACGCGCAGGATCGCCACGTCGTCGGCTTCGCGCTCTTCGCGCTTCTTCACCAGGTCGTAGTACACCTTGCCCGAGCAGCAGATGACGCGCTTGACCTTCTCGGCCTTCTTCGCCACGTCGGGGCTCTGGTCAGGGATCACGGTCTGGAAACCGCCCTTGGTGAACTCGGACAGCGGCGAGGTCGCGTCCTTGTTGCGCAAGAGCGACTTGGGCGTGAAGATGATCAGCGGCTTGCGCAGCCCACGGATCATCTGGCGGCGCAATACATGGAAGATCTGGCTGGCCGTGGTCGGCTGCACGATCTGCATGTTGGTGTCGGCCGCCATCTGCATGAAGCGCTCCAGACGCGCCGAGCTGTGCTCGGGGCCCTGGCCTTCGTAGCCGTGCGGCAGCATCAGCGTGATGCCGTTGACGCGGCCCCACTTCACTTCGCCGGAGGCGATGAAC
>JBKBWW010000006.1:41550-58289 GCA_046314475.1 Hydrogenophaga sp. | reverse complement strand
CCATCAACGGCTTGTACAAGGCCGAGCTGATCCACCGGCGAGCGCCTTGGAAGACCAAAGAATCGGTGGAGCTGGCCACCCTGGAATGGGTGTCCTGGTTCAACCACCACAGGCTGCTGGAGCCAATCGGATACATACCTCCAGCTGAAGCTGAGGCAAACTATTACCGGCATCTCGCCAATCAGGCCACCACCGCTGCCTGACTTAAACCAACCAGCCTCCACGAAACCCGGGGCGGTTCACAGCTCCAGATTGCAATAAGGACACCAACCTCGTCCGTAGAACACCAGGATGACAGGACCTGTTTTCAGGAGGTCGTGTACAACACGGTGCGCCCCCACAGCAGCCTGGACTACCGCACACCCCACGAATTCAAGCAGCACAATCAACCCATTCCCAACCGGGCCGTCTTACAGGAATGAATGGCTCGAAAAAGCCGAGCAAGTCACAGCCAGCTCGGTGCCCTGGCCCGGCGGTGCGGCTGCTGTGGCCGGGTGGCCCGCCCCAGGCCCGGGTGGTTGGCAGCGAGGCCCCCCGGAGGGGGGCTTTGGCGCGCTGGGCTTCTCCGATACCCTCTCACATTTCTGCACCAAATCTCCCCCAATGAGGCAATCAGATGGCTTGGAAAGTAACCAGTGGGCTGCTCGCGGCTCTACTTCTGTGGTCCTGTTTGTCCCTCGTGAAGGTGGAGAACCGCTTGTATGCCCTCGAAGTAGGGATGCGCCCTTCCACCACTCTTGGGCTTCCCCCTGACCTCGCCTGTCTGGAGAAAGTCGAGACACGCACTAACTGGTGGTGGCACCTCGTCTACGCGCTGGGTCGTTGAAATGAATTCACTCCTTGCGCCACTCGCTTGATGCAAGTCCATAGGAGACTCGCTTGCCAACCAAGCCCCTTTCGCCCGTACAGGTTGCCCTTCCACCAATTGGCGAGGGGCCGCTGGCTTCCATTGTCTTGCCAGACCTAAGGACGGCAGAGAAGCTCGCAGGGGTTGAGCAGCGAATCAGAGAGTTGGCGTCCCTCCTCTCAGCGGCTGAACGAGAGCGCCTGCGGCTTATGAACCGAGTGGCAGACGTGAGGCAGCAGCTTCTCGAAATGGAGGCAATGAAGGCCATCCTTGGGGGCTACGAGGTTCGAGAGGTGGTCCTTGGGTGGCACGTGTACGCCTTCAAGGGCCATGAGGCCAGTCAGGAGTCTCTCGCTTGCCCCGAGTGGCATCACGCTGAAGGGGTCACTCCGCTTCTGGTCATCAATGTCGGCAGGCAGCAGACGATTTACAGGTGTACTTCATCGTCCTGCCGCTTCCTGATGCCTGTTGAAGCTGCGGGCTGAGGAAACCTTAGACTTTCACCGGGGTGGCACTTCGTCACCGACATGAGGCGAATACATGGACATGACATCTCTTGCAGCCGCGCAGGCTGGCCTAAAGGCGCTTGTTGGAATCGCACGGTCCACAACCTCAGCCGTGGTCGACCATCAGATGAAGGACAAGCTGATTGAGATTCAGCAGGGCATCCTTGATGTGCAGTTGCAGCTCGCAGACGCAACGGAGGAGCGCCTGAATTTGCTCGGACAGGTGGCCGAGTTGAGGCAGAAGCTACGAGACACTGATGATGCAAAGACGGTTTTGAACGGCTACGAGCTGAATGAGGTCGCCCCCGGCAAGTTCCTCTACAAGTCCAAAAAGGAAGCGGGCCACGCAGTTGAGCACTTCGCATGCCCTCAGTGCCACAACTCTGGACGGGTCACGGTGTTGCAAGCGAAGAAAACCGGGAGTGCACAGAAGCTGTACTCATGCGCGACTCCATCATGCAAGTTCTTCCTATACGTCGGGTCTTCTGACCCCGCGCTCCCTATCGACTACAGAAGAGATTTGCGCTTTTGACTACCGGGTGTTGAGTTCCACTGATCTCTGACCCGAAATTTCCATCGAATGCTGACCCACCCGCTTGTGTGAGCAAAGCAGCTCACGTTGTGGATAAGTGCTTCGTTTTCTCCTTTTCGGACTTGGTGTATGGAGCTGCAGCAAAGTGCGCCGCTGTTTCCGCGACTTTGTTGCCTCAAGCAATAGCCAGGTTGAAAGCTTGTCAGCGTATGGATCGAGCTTGCTGGTGCTCGCCCGCTTGGCGTAGCGCGGCTCTTCGTCGCCCGCCCGCAGGTACTTCTTAACGGTGTTGCGAGCCAGGCCTGTACGCCTGGATATCTCGCGGATGGACATCTGCTCGCGCAATGCCCAGCGTCTTATGACACTTAAAGTCGCCACGTCTATCACTCCTGAAATCTCCTGCTGCTAAAAGCAGCAGGATAGGGTTCTTACGTGGGTCAGCTTTAAATGGAAATTGCCGCTCTAAGTGGGTCAGTTTTCAACGGAAGCCAACAGAGGGCGTCACGGAAGTACGCGCAGGGGTGTATGTGCTGTTCGATCTGGTCATGTCCAACGTCGGCGTCTGCAGCCTGGACGACATTGCCTTGAGCGTGCTCACCACGGTGATCGGTCACCAGAAGGACAAGGGCTGGGTAATCGTGGACGCCTGCTGGATGGCCATGAGCCGGGACCGGGGCACGCAAAAGCAGCAGCATGACTACGGCTACGGCCAGGTCTGCAACGCCAATGGCCAGCCCGTGTATGGATACCAGCTCACCAGCGCCAACCAAGAGCACGGCATCCTTAGCAGCACCGGCCCAGAACTCGACCACGCCATCAGCACCCGGTTTCCCATCGGTATGCAGCTCCGCATCCTGCCAAACCACGCGTGCGCCACCGGCGCGCAATTTCCCGAATACCACGCGGTGGTTGCCACTGTCGGAGTCGAGCCTGAAGCCGCTTCGATCTGGCAACGCTTTTATGGCTGGTAGCACTCCACGATGAACAACTACATTCGCCAGATCAGTCCCGTCGACATAGCCCCACCCGGTGGCCACTACAGCCACGCCACGATCGCCAACGGCCTCGTGTTCGTCTCCGGTCAACTGCCCATCACACCGTCGGGCGAGCGCCTCCATCAGGCCAACTTTGAAGAGCAGACTCGCCAAACCCTGGCCAATGTGCAGGCCGCACTGGAAGCCGCCGGCAGCAGCGTGGCACAACTTGTACAGGTGCGCGTGTACATAACGAGCATCGGCAACTGGCCTGTCTTCAATAAGCTGTACATGGAATGGGTGGGTCAGTCCAAGCCGGCGCGGGCGGTCGTACCGGTACCCGAGTTGCACTACGGCTTTGCATTGGAGGTGGAAGCCGTGGCAGCAACAAAATAAAACGCAAGTCGGCGCCAGCGGGCCTTCAAGGATGTGGTCGTGCAGCCACTCACCTGGCCCACCAGTTCATCCTCTGACGGCCACAGGCGTGGGCGTCACAAACCTTGATTTAAATTTTTCACCGCGGGCTTCTCTGTTGCCTGCGCGACTCTAGAAGAGTCAACTCGTCCTCTCTCCAGCCTGGGGCAGAGGCTTGCACACATCCGCCAAGTAGTTGCTTCAGTCTTAAGTGGTCGTCGTTCAGTGGACTCCGATTGGGCTCCAGTGCCTTCTAACTCTTCACGTCGTGCCTCGCCTTCAGATGACTCTTCGAGGTGCGGCCGTAGCGGGATCACCGGAATTGGGTGTCCCCGTTGGCTCGATCAGCAGTATGTGTGCCTCTTTCACTGCCCGTGGCCGGTGCCGAACACCGCGTGGCACCACGTACAGTTGGCCTGCTTTAATCGTTACCGTGCCCAGGCCCTCTAGGTCGATTTCAATCTCACCTGAAAGCACAAGAAAGAAGTCGTCGGTATCGGCATGGGCGTGCCATGCGTACTCACCTTGAACTTTGGCGACCATCACGTCGTGACCGTTGTACTCGCACACCGTCCGAGGCTGCCAATGGCCCTCGAAGCTGGACAGTTTGCTCTGAAGGTCAATCGCTTTTTCCATCCGGGATCTCCTGTTGTTGGATGGTGCGGATCGTGAACCTGGAGCTGTATCTTGTCTTGTACGATTGGCTCATGAGTGTGCAGCGATCATCGGGAAAGCAGGATTGGGCAACGTTCAACCCGGTGCCCTTTGCCGGTTCAACGCTGATGCGTGCGCACTTCCGCCAGCATGCGTTTGAGCGCCACAGCCACGAGACGTACTCAATCGGGCTGACGCACACCGGCGTGCAAAGCTTTCGCTGTGGGGGCACGTTGCACGCCAGCCTGCCGGGGGGACTGATCTTGTTCAACCCCGACGAAGCGCACGACGGCCAACGCGGTGCTCCCGAGGGCTTCGGCTATTCCATCTTGTATCTGCCTCAATCGGCGATCGAGGCTTGCTTGGGCAAAGACTCAGGCGTACGTCTTCCCTTGTACTTCCGGTCTCCGGTGGTGCGTGACCCGGCACTGGCGCACCTGTTCGAGACAGCGACAGCCGCATTGCTGCAGCCGAGTGAGACCCTGCGCGCTGAGGTCCTACTGGATGAGCTTGTTTCCCGCACGCTGATGAGGCATGGCGAAGCGGGCGTGCGCGAGGTACCCAAAATGTCCCGTGCGTCAGTTCGAGCCGAGAAGACGCGTGACTATCTGCACGCCAATTTCTGCGAGAACGTCACGATGCAGGACCTAGTAGCCGTGTCAGGCCTGTCGCGTGCGCATCTGGTGCGCGCGTTTGTGAAGCACTGTGGTGTCCCACCGCATGTGTACTTGAACGCTGTGCGAATCCAACGTGCGAAAGCCGCCATGCTTGCAGGTACGCCGCTTGGGGAAGTTGCTCAGGCATGTGGCTTTGCTGACCAAAGTCACCTAACGCGACGCTTCAAGGGGGCGGTTGGCATTCCCCCTGGGAATTGGTCACGGCAGATCGTCGGCAAGAGCGGCAAAGAGAATTCTGAACTCTGAAATCAAGCTAAGAGGCTCTGCCCAAGCTTGCCCCCGTTTTCAAAGTTCAGGTTCTGAAGAGCATGTACTTTGGCCGACCGCTTCAGACTGGTCTCGGACATTCAGGACCGAGGACGTGGACCCCCGAGGGGGAGGTCACCGGCCGTTGGTAGTTCCATGGTCGAACGGCTGCAGTTCTCTCCTAACCGGACTCCCGATAACAACAACTCGTAGAAGGGAGAGAACTGCTTCCGTCCGAGTCAACCGATCAAGGTTCAAGAGTCCCAGGCCAGAGGTCTCGTTCTCGCACAGGTTTTGAAGGATCCCTGGCCAAGCTCCGATACGAAAGCACGAGCAGCCAAATCAACCCAGTCTGAACGTCCCCACCACACTGGTCAGCCGAGCGGCCTGCTGCTGCAAGCTGGCCGAGGCTGCGGCACTTTGCTCCACCAGCGCCGCGTTCTGCTGTGTTGTTTGATCCAGTTGCGTGACCGCCGAGCTGACATGCCCTATGCCAGTGGTCTGCTCGAGCGTGGATGCGCTGATCTCGCTGATCAAATCAGAGACCCTGCGCACCTGACTGACGATGTCTTCCATCGTCGTCCCGGCGTCGCTCACCAGCCGCGTGCCGGCTTCGACCTTCTCGACGCTGGTGCCGATCAGGCCCTTGATCTCCTTGGCGGCGTCGGCGCTGCGTTTGGCCAAGTTGCGCACCTCACCAGCCACCACGGCAAACCCTCGACCTTGCTCGCCCGCGCGCGCCGCTTCCACGGCTGCGTTGAGCGCCAGTATGTTGGTCTGGAAGGCGATGCCGTCGATCACGCCAATGATGTCGCTGATCTTGCGGGAGCTCTGGGCAATGTCTTCCATCGTCATGACCACCTGACTGACGACCTCTCCGCCCTTTTGCGCGGCCGAGCTGGCCGAGGTGGCCAGTGTCGTGGCTTGGCGCGCGGTGTCTGCGTTACCCTGCACCACCGTGTTCATCTGGGCCATCGAGGCGGACGTCTGCTGCAAGTTGGAAGCCTGCTGCTCGGTGCGGTGAGACAGGTCGGCGTTGCCAACCGCGATCTCCGAGGAACCCGTGGCGATCGAATCCGAGGCCTGGCGCACCTGACCCACCACATGAGCCAGACTGGCCTGCATGGCGCCCAACGAAGCGAGCACGCTGCCTTGCGGTGCCTGCCCGGCGCCCGATACGGGGCTGAGGTCACCCGAAGCCACCCGCTGGGCTACCTGTCCCAGTTCAACCGGCTCTGCACCGAGCTGGCGAACGATGCTGCGCGGGATGCTCCAGGCCAGGCCGAGACCACAGAGCAACGCCACCACCAGTGCGCCCAGCATCACCGCCAGGAAACTGCCGGCCTCGCCCATGGCGATGGTGTTCTGCGCCTGGATGCGCGACTCCTCAAAGTCGATGAGCTTGTTGATCGCGGCCAGCCAGGCCACGTACTGTGGCTTGGCCTCGGTCCACAACTGCAGCTGTGCGCCCTGCGTGTCGCCGGCTTCCACCTTGGCAACGATGGCCCTAGTGGAATTCACCGCCTGCTTTTCGATGTCCTGGATCGCCCCGTAGAGCACCCGCAGCTCTGCGGCATCTGGCGAAGTCTGCAAAAGTGTTTCCAGAGGACCCGCCGATTCGGCATAAAAGCGCGCCAGCTGCTCAATGGCCGCGATCTCTTTCTGGCGTTCAGAAGCCGATCCGCTGAGCACCACATCGCGCGCTGCAATGGCCCGGTCGTGGGCCGAACCGCGAAAGTTGATCGCGTAGCGCTGGATGGCCGCGTGTTCTTCGCTGTTGTGCAGCAGTGCCTCGTTGATGGCCTGCACTTTGGAGATGGCGACCAGTGTCACCACGACGAGTACCGCGAGCAGCGCGCCAAAACCAAGATAGAGGCGCTTGCCCACCGTCATTCGATTGAAGTTCATGAGTATTCCCTGAGGATGGAGACCGACTGGGGCGGGCAGTAGCCGACTGGCCTGTCGGCTGACCAAAATACGCACCGCGTGCGTTGTCATCGGTAGCACGCTTACAAACTTGAAAGTCAATCTTTATCGCCCCGATCAGTTTTCTGAAAACGCTTTATGTTTCGTACACGTGACCGTGAAAGACTGACTGAAACCCGGGGCCATTGCCCAGGTTTTTGCCCTTTGCAAAGCCCCGCTTTTCAGGGACTTCTGCCCGAGGCAAGCGTACAAATGGCCCACTTTTCGATTGGATTTCGACCCCACGTGTTTCGGTGGTTGATCAACACTTGACCGTTCACGTCGACCCCATCTGGAAGAAGAATGAAAAGCACCGTCGCCCACCCTGGCTCAACGAGCACCACCGGCTCTCGAACTTTTGGTGGGGTGCGCTCAGCCCACCTCCAGGGTCTTGCCGACCACCTGCCTTCCCAATTCAAGAATCTGCGCGCACAGCGCTACCAGGGCCAAGACCAGGACGCATTGCTGTCGGTGCTGAGCCGGGCGGATCAGGAACGAATACGATCGTTGTACGAATACGCTAAGGGCGTTCACCTCTGCTGGTTGTCCATGCGGGACAAACCCGATTGGGGTGTTCTGCGAGCCAAGGTATTGGCCCTTTTGTCGCCACCGCTTCGTGCGGCCGCCCAGGATCTGGGCCGTGACACCCTGGCTCACACCAGCGACGGCGATGCCACGCTCGCCTTGGGTAAGGTGCTGCACGATCTGCGTGGCGGAGCCCTGATGTCGCTTCAGCTCTACGCACACATGGCCGAATGGGACACTGACCCCGCGCCTCTGAGAGGCGCTGCGTACCTGGCAAGGGATCAGGCAAAGATCATGCGCAATGCCCTCCCCGACCTGGACCCGGAAGTGCGCAGCGCCGACGAGGCAGAGAAGCCGCATTTCATGCAGACCGTGGTCGAGAAGTGGGATGGTTTCCGGTTCGAAGGCGCTGACCAGCAGGCAGGTCAGGTCGACATTTCGTGCGAGTACGACGGGCTGTTGGCCTCGTGCTGTCTGGAGGCGTCTGCGGTCGACCGTGTGGTCTACAACTACGTGAACAACGCTACTCGCTTCAGCGCCGGGTCGAACATCTTCATGGAAATTTTGCCAATTGGTGAGCACACGGTCAGGTGGATTGTTGCCAATCCCATCACCCGCGATCAGGCTCAGTGGCTCCGCCAAGAAACGGGCGGCGACCTGTCCCAACTCTTTCGCGGCGGAATGACCCGGGGTGGCAACGGACTCGGTCTTTCCAATTGCGCGGACTTTGTGGCCGCTGCGTTTGGCCTTCCCGACATCGACTCAGCGCTGCAGGGCCGCTACCTAGGGGCCATGGTTGAAGACGGCTGGTACCTGGCCTGGGCGCACTGGCCAGCGCTCTACCCGGACGGATCGGCACGCCCTTTTGCAACTCAATGAGACATCCCGTATTCATTTAGGGTGTGCCCGATCGCCGACAACTTGAGTCTGTCGAGATCCCAGCGAAATGCGGATGGCTGCGAGGTGGTCGGCCACGAAGGGTATTGATTGTTGCGTCATCGTCTGCGCCAGTGAGGAGCGACGTTCCGAATTCATCACGACAGTTCAAGACTGAACTGAGTCATCCGAGGGCATCGCGTCTAAAGGCCTAGCGCCCATCACCAGCAGTTCTACTGCCTCAGTCCGTGCGGCAGCTTTGCCAAGAGGACCTGGCAAGCGTTCCATCGCACTACGCTTACGTTGGCGGAAGAAAATCGTTGAAATCGCAAGCCGCCATCCTTCAAAAAGCCCAGTTCAGCCGAACCGAAGCGGTCTGGTCGCGCAGCCCTTTGCGGAGCCGAATGTCGTACTGGGCAACCACATCCAGATTGTCGTTGGCCTTGTAGAGGAGGCCCATGCCTAGTTCCGCCAGCGCTCTCGAGGCTGGCAATCCTTCGGTTGTGAAGGTCACCCCACCGCCGGTAAAGCGCGCGGTCACAGCGTTGCGCTGGTTGCGCAAGTCATAGCCCAGAGCCGCGCTGGCCAGCCACTGGATTTTCGTCGTGAACTGCTGCTGCACTTGTGCCCCCACTTTCAGTGTCGCTTCGTGCGCGGTCTGTTCGTCGACCTGCAGGTTCAGTGCGCCGGCACCGGTTTCGGTGTAGCCCTCCGCCTTGAAGCGTCGCCAGTCCAATGCCACCATGGGTCTGACCGTGGTTTGCGGATTCAACTGGTAGGCCTTGCTGATACCCACGCCCAGGTGCGATGAGACTCCGTCGTAGTCGGCCAGCGCGATGCGGCCCATGAAGGATATGTTGCGTTCGGACTCCACGCGGCTACGGGTGAAGTCGCCCTGCCAATTC
This sequence comes from Hydrogenophaga sp., assembly GCA_046314475.1. Lineage (GTDB taxonomy): Bacteria > Pseudomonadota > Gammaproteobacteria > Burkholderiales > Burkholderiaceae_C > Hydrogenophaga. The sequence goes on along the minus strand of JBKBWW010000006.1, from coordinate 49,168 downwards.
ATTTTCCAGCCGGTGCTGTCCAGGGTGACATGGCCGTAGCTCACCAACTGGACGCTCTCGATGTCGCTGCTGTGGCTGACAGCGAAGTCCTGACCGTCGACATTGCTGGTCAGGTAGCCCAGACCAAAGCCTAGCGTGGTCGTTTCATTGAGATCGGTTTGTGTGCCCACCATGAGCCCGTCGGTGGCCAGCTTGTAGCCGCTGGCGCCATCCACTGCGTCCTGCTTGACCCGGTTTCCCAAGGTCTTGACCCACAAGCGCTGGCTTGGGGGATTGGTACCACCCGCTCTACCACCGACTGCTCTACCGCCGACATCAAGGTAGCGTTCCAGCAGGCTGGTCAGGGGTACAGCTTGCAGTTGCTGCTGAATCACCACCCCAGTGCTACCAGCCAGATGCATCAGCGTCGCCGGAGCATTCCCATGCAGGGAGGGCATGGTCTGGCCGACGGCCAACGCGACCGAGCGGCTGCTGGGCAGTCGTCCCAGACTTGTGACCACGTCGTCGAAGTCTGTTCCGGTGGCGCCGCCACGGATGAAACCGTCGAGCACACCGGCGGCGGGTGCCCCGCTGCGCAGACTGTTCTGCAACACTGCAGGGACGATGCCGACTGGTGCGGGGCCAGGTGCGGGTGGAGCCGCAGCGGCCACGATCGCCAAGTCCACCGCATTGCCGTTGGTGACCGATTCAAAGTCGAACAGGTAGCTGTTGTCAGTGACGTTCTGCGCGGAGGCGCTGTTGGACAGCGTGGTGGCTGTCAAAACATTAGTCAACATCTGGCCCAACGCCAAGGTGTTGGTGCTCTTCACATCCACTTCAAACCGTGCGGCGTTTGTGAGCGTGGCATTGCCGTTCACGGCCAGGCGGCCATAGCTGGTGGTGCTGCTGGCACCGACGCGCAGCGTGCCGCTCTGGGTGTAGTTCCCTTGCACGTTGCCTACCAGGCCTTCTGCCACATCCAGAGTGCCGGCGTTGCGGAAAGCGTCTGCATCGGTGCTTTGAGCGGTCAGCGCGTAAGAGGTACCTGAAACGCGCAGGGTGGCCCCGTTGTCAATCAGGAAGGAGCTGGAGTTGAAGGTGTTCTGTGGCGTGAAGGCAGCACCGCTGCGAACGTTCACGGAGCCCCCGGTGTTGACCACCGTACCGGTGATGCTGGCTTGGGTGCCCAGGAGGTTGAGGGTGGTCAACTCGGCATCGACGTTGCCGATGATGGCGCCTGCGTTGTTCAGGGTCATGGGTTCGTAGCGGGAATACACGGCAGCGCGATTCCCCCCGATGGAGCCTCCTGCCTCGTTGGTGATCGTGGTGTTCGCACCAAATGTGTAAATGCCGTAGGAACTGGAGGAATTTCCGATGATGCCTCCCGCCGTGTTCTGCAGCAGTCCGATCTCACCGTAGTTGACGATGGCGTAGTAGCCTGAAACGGTGGAAGGCAAGACGGTGATGGAGCCGGAATTGGTGAGCTGGGTGATCTGTCCAGCGTTGTAGACGCCCTCGAACCTAGCTTGGATGGTGCCCTGGTTCAGAATGGACACACCGGACCTCAGGTACTGCACCACGACTCCAGAGCTCGGCCTGCTGATGACGCCTGAAGGAGCGATGGTCAGCGAGGTGTTGGCTACCAGGTCGCAAAAGGAACTTCGTGACCCGGTTAGCGTGATGCTGCCCCCCCCAGTGCACGCATGCACGGGCACCGGATTTCCCGCCAGCAACATGAAGGCAGCTACAGCGGCGACCGACACAACATGTCGTGAGGCGAGTTTGTTGATATTGACATCGCTCTTGCCTCGCTGCTGTCCGGCTTGAGGCGCTACCTTGCTTCGGCTCTGTGAGGGCAAAAGCGCAACGCTGGAGATGTAGTTCATGAAGATTGATGGGAGAGTTGTGCGCGGCAGAATGACCGCTCCTGTGCCGCTCGCGGACCTCCAGGCGAAGGCGCATACTTTCGCTCACGGGCTTTCTCAAGCCCTTGTCTCGAGCCTTGTCAGGCTAATTGCTCAAAGGCCCTGTCATCACCCGAATTGATGGTGAAACAACGGGCAGTTTCGAGTTGCATCTGACCTGTCGTGTCTGAGGGTCCGCAGTTGATTCACCACTCTTCACTTGAACCTCCCATGGCTTTGGTGGTTCATCGCATTGAAGTTCATGAGCAGCAAAGAGCGGGGTTGGCTTTGCTATCGCGTACACGCTGTCGTACCGCCGAAGACCATGCAAGCCGCTCAGCCTCAATTGTTTTGTTTGCTCATGCGTTGATCTCGCCACACAGTAGGGCCCAGTGATCCACTCAGCAAACAAGGAGTCGCATGGACGAAGACCTCGATGCGCTATCTCACGACCAGGTACTCGCTGAAGCAAAGAAGCTGCGAGCAGCCGTGCGAGCACACAGAGATTCCGCCGGCCATGGTCTGTGTTGGCATCAGCCAGCCCTGTGGTCATTGCTCCCCGAGAAGGAAGTTCCCACAGTGGCGGTCCCCGAATGGGCGCCCTTCATGCGCGGGTGCATCAAGTATCGCCAGTCGCTGGACGAGCAACTTCCGGATGCGCCGCGGGTCAATCAAGAGTTCAACGGGTGAAAGTGCCTCCTCAACCTTCCTTCGAGCAGAGTTGCAACGGCACACCACACATGACCCTCATTTTTCTCTAGGCAATTAGCGTTTTGTCGCTGCGCGCCACTCTTGTAAAACGGTTGAACGACTGCTTCACCGACTGAGCACCGGCTGCTCTTGGCCGCGAGCGCGAAGCCATGCAAGGTCGCGAGAGCCGAGACAGGGCGACGGCAATCAAGATGTACGCGGCGTTTACGGGTTCCAGGCGCAGCTACCCTGCGCTGCTTACGGGAGGCACCGGCCAAAGGACTGAAAGTTTGCGCCAGACGCCCAAAGAATGTGGCACCGCTCTCTGTAACGATCGGATCCTCCTGCGAACTACACCGGCGCGGCTTGGTCGCTCAAGGTAACGAGCAACTGGACCACTTCGGCACACTCCTCTTCGATTCGTCCGATGCGGTGCATGTCCATGGAGCTCATGTCCTTGCGCGCACTGCTGCGGATCGATTCAGTCTGTTCCAGAATTGCCGTCATACGTTCGAACAGTTCGGAGGTGATCTCATCAGAGCGGATGGACTGTGGACTCTGCGCCGATGCAGCGGCAGCTGAGCTGGCCGCCGGCGTGGCTGGATGATCAGTCTTAAAGGTGAAGTCGCCATGGGGGGTGAGGCTGAGCTCAATGGCCTCCATGTCGTCGGGATCGAGTAGCTGCTCCACGCGCTCGCGCACCATGGCGCGGTTGACTGGCTTGACGAAAAAGTCCACCGCGCCCAGCGCCATCGCGCGCTTGCGATACGTCTCGTCGTTGTGCGAGGTGACCATGATCACTTGGGTTTTCCGGGTCTTGGGGTTGGAGCGCATGCGCTCCATCACCTCATAGCCGTTCAAGTCGGGCATGTCGACGTCGATCAACATCACGTCGGGCACATGGTCCTCTAGCTTCTTCAGTGCGTCTTTGCCCCGTACTGCAAAGTGAAGTTGTGCCAGATCCAGCAACGTGCGCGCCAGGATGTGAACCATGTTGGGATCGTCATCAACGATCAAGATTCTTCGCCGTTGTTCAGTCAGCTTCAATGCGGGTGTGTTCACTAAATCTCCTGGGTCCTGGGGGTCTGCATCACATCCGAACTGTCGCTGCGGTGTCGACGACTGCGCATTGGTCACGGGAGTTTGCACCTGTATTTTTTACCCACCAAGCAAACACAACCACCGAATAAGACCTCGCATTCCCCCCCTTATCGGCAACCAATCCGTTGAGAGCTACTACCGTGGCGTTTGGAACGCGAGAAGTGGTCATGCACAGCGGTGCATTTCTTGAGTTCAGCTTTTTCTGCGCCGCCGACACTTGCGCAAACCTCTGCAACTCCCGCGACCTTCGCTTGATCGCGTATGAGAACCGTCAAAGTGCTCAAAGATGACTGTTGCGCATGCCACCCAGGTAGCTGTCGATGAAAAAACGCAACTTGCCCACACGCTTTGACCTCAGTCGGTACACCCTCCTGTTGTTTATCTTGTGCGTCGGCGTGGTGCTCAGCGCCCTCTCGGCGTTCGCTCTGGCTCAGCGTGCCCAATTGGAAGTGGAAAAAGAGTTCGGGCTCAAGAGTGGCCTCGTCGTCGACGAGGTCTCTCGGCGACTGTCGTTGCCCTCATACGGATTGAAGGGCGCAAGAGGCGCTCATGCGGCTGCGGGTGGTTTTAACCAAGAACAATTCAAAGCCTACGTCGATTCTCGCGACCTCCCCCGAGAGTTTCCAGGCAGCCGCGGCTTCGGCTTCTTGGAACGTGTGCAACGCGTGGACCTGGAGCTCTACATTGGCGAAGCTCGAGCCAACGGTGCTCCTGAGTTTGCAGTGCGTTCGCTGCAAGAGAAGGATCTTTCAACGTTGTACCTGGTCCGCTACATCGAGCCCATAGCGCTCAATCCCAATATCGTGGGCGTCGACCTTGGCAGCAACCCCCAGGCGCGAGAAGCCATGGAACGAGCCATTGCCAGCGGGGAGACCACGCTGAGCAAGCCAGTCGGATTGACACGAGATGGACAGCGCTCGCCTGGATTCCTGCTGTTCGTGCCCGTCTACGAGACGGCATGGGTGCCAGCCAGTGCCGGCGAGCGATGGGCCAGTCTGCGCGGAGTGCTGTACGTTCCGCTCATTGCCAAGGAAGTTTTAGCGGACCTTACCGGGATAGCCGAAGACTTTGTCACGTTTCAACTGTACGCCGGGGACAAACCACCCTCGATTGAAGACTGGGTAGCCGGGTATCACGTCGTTGATGGCGGCGAGGGCATTGCAAGAACCAGGGAGCCGAAGCTTGCACCGTTCAGCCATTTCACTCAACGCTTGCGATTTGAAGTGCACGGCCAAGCTTTCACGCTGCAAACCAGCAGCACCCCGGCGTTTGACCAATCTGTGCAGCAACTACCCGCCTTGATGGTTTTGCTGGCGGGACTGGTGCTGACCGCATTGCTTGCGCGGATGGCGTGGGGATCGGTCAACGGACGGCTTCGAGCGGAAGCACTGGCACGCTCAATGACAGTCGATCTTGAGCGCCTGGCGGTGGTGGCCCGGCGCACTTCCAATGCGGTCGTCATCACCGACCAACATCAAGAAATCACTTGGGTCAATGCTGGCTTCGAGCGCATTACCGGGTACTCACAAGAGGAGGTTCTTGGCCGTCAGCCGAGCAGCTTCTTGCTATCCGAGCATATTGACCCTGCTGAACTCGCCCGACTTGTGCAGTCGTTGAAGGCTGGAGAGCGTTTTGAGGGCGAGATTCTTAATCGGGCCAAGGATGGGAGAGATTACTGGTCTGAAGTCGAGATCCAGCCGTTGCTGTCAGAGAGCGGAGAGTCCCTGGGTTTCATGTCGATAGAGAGCGACATCACGGATCGAAAGGAGGCTCAACGCCTCGTGGCTGAGTACGCCGATCGATTCAAGCTGGCCAGCGACGCAGCCAAGCTGGGCATCTGGGAGTACGTGATTGCTACCGACGTCTCGATGTGGGATGAATGGACCTTCCGAATCTTTGGGGCAGAGCATTCTCCGGGGTCTGAACGGGAAATCTTGCAAGCGCGAGTCTCTCGCGAGCAGCGAACGCACATTCAGGCGGCCATGGCTGAGGCGGCAGCTGGTGATGGCCGAGCCACTGTGCAGTTTCATATCCAGATGCAAGAGGGCGAAACCCGCTACCTGTTGGCCACTGCGCGGTTGTTGCGCGATGTAGCCGGACGGCCAGTTCGTCTGGTTGGTGTGGTACTCGACATCACGGATCGCCACCGCAGCGAAGAGGCGCTTCGCTCCAGCGAGGCGCTCCTTGACCGCACCGGTCGGATTGGTGGCATTGGCGGATGGGAACTCGATCTGTCTACCCAGGAGGTTCGCTGGACTGATCAGACATGCCGGATCCACGATCTGGAACCTGGCCACAAGCCCAGTGCTGAGGAGGCGGTGCTTTACTACACGGAAGACTCGCGACCAGCGATTTCTGAAGCCGTTAACCGCGCAATAAACACCGGCGAAGCCTTTGACTTGGAATTGAGCTTGCGCACCGCCAAAGGTCGTCTGATCTGGGTACGTGCAGCGGGTGAACTGAACGTGCGTGATGGGATTCCTCGCAGTTTGATGGGCGCTTTTCAGGACATTACCGCGAGCAAACAACTGTCCATCGACATACAGCGCAGTAACAACTTGCTCAACAGCGTGATTGAAAGCTTGCCCTGCGCACTCAGTGTCTTTGATGCGAGTGGCACGCTCTCCGTGGTTAATTCCCAGTTTGAACGCCTCTTGCAAATGCCGAAGAACCTGTGTACTGCGGGCGAAAGTCAGTTTATTGATGTGATCCGCTATGCAGTTGAGCGCGGTGACTTTGGTGCAGGCAATGTCGATGAAAAAGTTGCCAGCATTGTTGAGCGAGCGTTGATCACTCGGGTCAACGAGCAGTTTGAACACCAGCTGCACTCAGGCGAAATGCTTGAATTGCGACGTGGCCAGATCAACGGAGGTGGATTCGTCACCACGTACACCGACGTATCCGCTCAGCGGCAAGCCGAGGCTCAGGCGCGTCAATCCTCAGCGATGCTGGTTAGCGCACTAGAAGTGACGGGTGCGGGTGTGGTTATCTACAACGCCGATGACCAACTCGTGTTTTGCAACGAACGTTACAGGGAGCTTTACAGCGACATCGCAGAATTGCTCAAACCAGGTACGCATTTTGAGAAAATCTTGCGTGCAAACTTGGTTTCTCACGAGCCTCCAGAAGCCAAGGGTCGTCAAGAAGAATGGATTGAAGAGCGCGTTCGAAACCACCGGGTGAACAGAGATTCGCAGCGGCGTTTGCCTGACGGCAGAGCCTTGAGGGTGGTGGAGCGATCCATGCCCGACGGACATGTGGTGAGCTTTCGATTTGACATCACCGAAGTGGTCCGAGCGGCCGACGTAGCGGAGGCGGCATCCCAAGCGAAGGGCCAGTTCCTAGCGAACATGAGCCACGAAATTCGTACGCCCATGAACGCCATACTCGGGATGCTCGCGTTGCTCCAACGCACTGCACTCACGAGTCGTCAGCTTGACTACGCCAGCAAATCGGCGAACGCTGCGCGCTCGTTGCTGGGCCTGCTCAACGACATTCTTGATTTTTCCAAGGTTGAGGCGGGTAAGCTCACCCTGGACCCCGAACCCTTTGAGGTAGACCACCTGTTCCGTGACCTGGCCGTGGTGCTCTCGGCCAGCGTGGGCGATAAGGAAATCGAGGTCCTGTTCGATATTGATCCCGCGGTGCCGCCCCGCCTCATCGGCGACGCACTGCGCCTGCGCCAGATCCTTCTCAATCTGGCCGGCAACGCGATCAAGTTCACCCAGCATGGCCAGGTGGTCGTGTCGCTTCGTTGCACGCGACTAGGCGCGGGACGCGTGGCGGTGACGATAGCTGTGCGCGACACAGGCATCGGCATCGCCCACGAGAACCAGAGCAAGATCTTCCAGGGCTTTACGCAGGCGGAGGCCAGCACCACGAGGCGCTTCGGCGGCACGGGTCTCGGGCTGGTGATCTGCCAGCGGCTGGTGGCCCTGATGGGA
>JBKBWW010000006.1:0-41540 GCA_046314475.1 Hydrogenophaga sp. | reverse complement strand
GAGTCAACTCGGCAAAGGTACCTGCTTCAGCTTCTCGATCAATCTGGACATGCCGGCAGCGGGAGCCGGCGAGGTTGTGGCGGGCGACGGTGTCAGGCCGCTCGAGGTACTGATCGTCGACGACAACGAACTCGCGCGTGACACGCTCTGCAGCATGTCTCGGGCCAACGGATGGACCGTACAGACGGCATCGAGCGGCGAAGCTGCGCTGGCGCTGATTGCTCGCACCGTGCAGGCGGGCGGGCGTTTTGACGCCATGTTCATGGATTGGCACATGCCAGGGCTAGACGGCTGGGAAGCTGCCAGGCGCATCAGGGCATCCTCACTGCAAGATCCCCCGACACTGCTCATCATGGTCACAGCCCACGGCCGCGAGTTGAACGCGAACATGGAACTGTTGGAAAACGGATTGCTTGATGGCTATCTCCTCAAGCCAGTGACCAGATCGATGCTCGCCGATGCCGTGAACATGGATCGGAACAATCAGCAAGGCACAGCCTCGTCCCCACGCATCGCCTCCGGCCAGACGCTTCGGGGACTGAGCATTCTGCTGGTCGAAGACAACGAGAACAACCAGCAGGTCGCCTGCGAGCTGCTGGCTGACGAGGGTGCCCGGGTCAGCGTCGCTGCCAATGGCCAGATCGCGGTGGACACGCTTGCGGCCGACAGCACAACATTTGACATCGTGCTGATGGACCTGCAGATGCCCATCATGGACGGCTTTGCCGCCACGCGCTACATCCGACAGAACCTGCGGCTTGCACACCTTCCCGTGATCGCAATGACAGCCAACGCAATGAACAGTGACCGGGAGGCCTGTCTTCAAGCAGGAATGAATGACCACGTCGGCAAGCCGTTCGATCTCTCCCAACTCATCTCGGTCATCCGACTCCACACCCGCAGCACGTTTGCCACAACCGCTGCCGATTTGCCCAACAGCATTGCCCGCGAAGACGGATCACTACCCGCAGCCGCATTGCGCACCGCGCAGAAAGAGGGAGTGGAAATGGTGCAGGCTGTGCAGCGTTTGGGCGGGAGCCACAAGGCCTATACCCGCTTCCTCCAGCGCTTCCTCGACGACTACCCCAAGCAATTGTCCTTGCTCAAGACGGCGCTGGAGGAACGGGACTTCAAAACCGGCGCGCGCATAGCTCACACCCTCAAGGGTTTGGCTGCCACGTTGGGTATCCAGGCGCTTGTGGATCGGTGCCTTCAGGCTGAGAAAGCTTTGGCCGCTGCGTGGGATGCTGGCGACGGCGCGAGCGACCCCGTGCAGGAGCTTCTGGGATTCTCCCTCTGCGGACTGGGCGCTCTGTTGCAGAGCCTGCAGAACGTCGGTGAGGTGTCCTCAACGCCGAGCACTCACCCGTTGAAGGGGTTCACAATGATGGTGGTGGACGACAGTGAGATTCAGCTCGAGCTCATAGCAAGCCTGCTCATGCGTCTGGGTGCTGTTGTTGTTCAGGTGGACACTGGCGAGGAAGCGTTGAGCCTTTTGGCGGAATCGAACATGCGCTGCGACGCGGTGTTGATGGATGTTCAGATGCCGAACATGGATGGACTGGCAACCACACGCCATATCCGCACGACACTGGGTCAAGGGTCCTTGCCTGTGGTGGGTCTAAGCGCTGGCGACCTGCCCGAAGAGCGAGAACTGGCTTTGGCTGCGGGAATGAACGACTTCATCGTCAAGCCTGTAGACATCCAGACCTTGCAGCGCACACTTTCTGACCAACTCGGCTTGGTGCGAGCATTGGCATCCGCAGCACCGGACAGGGACGCTAGCAAATCGGCCACCAAACCCGGCACCACTCACACGACAACGCCCGACTCTCCTTGGGCGAGCCAGCACTGCTTAGACCACGTCGCCGCACTGGAGCGTTTGGGCGGCGACACCGATCTGTTGCTGCGCACCCTTCGCCGCATGTTGGGCGAATTCGGCACCTTGCCCGATGAAGTTACTCCCACCGCGCTCGACACATCCGGGAGGAAGGACCTGGCCTCGCGCATGCACAAGCTCAAGGGAGTCGCCGGCATGATTGAAGCACGCGCGGTGCATACCTTGGCGCACGACCTGGAGCATCTGCTGCGCGGCGAGGGCAGCGAGACTGCCATCGCTCAGAAGTGGCAAAGCCTTGCATCTGCTCTGACTGAGCTCGAACAGGCCACACATTCACTGCGCGACCACCCAGCGCTGGATGCGCCCGCTGACGGCAATTGCCTGCCGCTGGACGATTATCAGCTGGCAGCCTTTCGCGAGCTGTTACTCAACGAGGACCTCGATGCGTTGACCTTCTTCTCTACATACCAGGTGGCCTTGAATCAGCGACTCGGAGCTGAGACCAGTCAGCGCATCGCTCAGTTGCTCGACAGTCTAGGCTTCGACGAAGCAGCCGAACTTGTTCCAGAGGGGTTGGATGCTGCTTGAGACCGACGACTGGGCGGCGGCTCAAGCCGCTCGGCTTTCACACACCCGCTGAGATGTTCAGTGAATGGGTTGCATCGACCGGTGAAATCCGCCCTCCAAGCAGTGCGGGCGATCCTCCCTTGCCCGTGTGTGTCATCAGTCGAGAGGATAGACCTACACCGATGACACATCCACCATGTCTAGCAAAGCCAGGTTGTTCCGGCAGCGCCAGCTCAGCACGGTGCCTCGGTGGCAAAACCGTGGTCCGTTGACCTGACCACGATATCCAGCGGCGGCATAGTCAGCAACACGTCCAGAACCGGCCCCTCATTCCACGAGAGATCTGGCGTTGGGATGACTGCAATGCAAATAAGACCCGTTGTCTGTGAGCAATCGCCAGGGGCAGCTACCGCTGCACAACGGACTCACACTGGCTAGGTAGCGTCACGACTAGACGCCCCTTATGGCCGTCTCCGAATAGCTGGCAAAGCTCTGGCTCCGTTGATGAGTGCTGAGTGACGGCTCGGTGCGTCGATCACCCAGTCCTTAACCGTCTTCGGGCTTTCCGTACCAGTCGGATCGGGAAACGCTTTGGTCATGTGGAGCCAACATCCGGATGTTGGCGCGGAGTCGCATGCTGCCGACTACGACTCGGTTGAATCATCGACGAATTCAAACAGCTGCCCCACGTCGACATCGAAGAACTTGCACAGTGAGTTGATCGCGTCGAGATCAACTCGCGTTGCAGTCTCTTGGTACAGCAGCGTAACGGTGTTGCGGTGGAGGCCGGTGTCGCGCGCCACATCGCTGATCTTGAGCTTTCGCTCTCCCATCAGGCGGGACAGGTGGCACTTGATCAAGACATGCTCCGAAGAAAAATATCATTCAAGATGACAAAAAACACTTGACGGTGGCATTTATTCCTTCATAATGCCATTCAGGATGATAAAAAAGACGTTTGGATGCTCTTTTGTTGTTCTGATTGTCCCATTAACCCAGAGGAGTGAGAAGTGTCCACATGCACCTACCTGACAACTGATGAGTTGTCGTCCCGCATCAAGTACGACAGCAGAACCATCCGAGATCGCCTGAAGGACAGCGTATTGCTTGAAGGCCGTCATTACATCCGTCCATTCGGTGGACGCAAGACGCTCTACATCTGGGAGCACATCGAGACTGATATGGCGCACCACTCGGCCATGGGCTCCGAGGCGATTCCTTTGGCCAATGGGGGTGTGCTCCATGGGTAGCATTCGCCGGCATGAGAGCAAAGGCACGCTCTTCATGGACTTTCGTCATGCGGGACAGCGACTGCGCGAGTACACATCGCTTGCGGACAATGCGGCCAACCGCAAGCGCTTGCAGAAGGCACTCGATCGTGTCGAGGCGGAGATCGCCCTCGGCACCTTTGACTACCAGAAGACCTTCGGAAAACCGCTGCCGGCCAGCCAGCCGGTGTCTGAGGCCGCAGCAGATGAGGGCACGCCTGAACTGCAGCGCAACCCCATGTCCCGCACTGGTACACCCACCTTCAAGGATTTCGCCGACATGTGGTTTTCGGAGTCCGAAGTCTCCTGGCGGCGCAGCTACAAGGTCACGCAGCGTGGGTCGATCGACCAGTACCTCATTCCTTACTTCGGGGAGAAGGAGGTCGGCCAGATCACCAAGGCAGACGTACTGGCATTTCGGGCAACACTCGCCAAAGTAACCACCCGAAAATCCCAGAGCACATTGTCCAACCGTCGCATCAACTCCGTGATGAAGCCGTTGCGCCAGATCCTCAACGAAGCGGCCGACCGCCTTGAGTTAACTTCCGCGTTTCGCAACATCAAGCCGCTGAAGATGAAGCGCAGCGATGTGATGCCGTTCACTCTGGACGAGGTGCAGCAGATCCTCACCACCGTGCGGGCGGACTACCGCCAGTACTTCACCGTGCGCTTCTTTACCGGCATGCGAACGGGTGAAGCCCACGGCCTCAAGTGGAAGTACATCGACTTCGAGCGCCGCCTGATCCTGGTGCGCGAGGCCATCGTGTTGAAGGAAGAGGACGAGCTCAAGACCGACGGCAGTGTGCGCGACATCCAGATGAACGACCTGGTGTTCGATGCGCTGCAGGCGCAGTTCAAGGTGACGGGTAAGACCTCCGAGTTCGTCTTCCGCAACCGCAACGGCACGCCCATCGACAACCAGAATTTTCTGAACCGGGTGTGGTCACCGCTGCTGCGCCACCTCGACATCCCGCACCGCCGGGCCTACCAGATGCGGCACACCGCAGCCACCTTGTGGCTGGCCTCGGGTGAAGCGCCGGAGTGGATCGCGCGCCAGCTTGGCCACACCAGCACCGAGATGCTGTTCCGTGTCTACAGCCGCTACGTGCCCAACCTGACGCGGCGCGACGGATCGGCGATGGAGCGTCTGCTCAAGCAGCACATCTCGGTGGCGCCGGTGCAGGGGAGCGTCATCCGTTTGCCCGAAGAAGCTCGGACCGTGGAATTGGTGGAGCACGAACGTGCGAAAGCTGTTCAACCCGACGAGAGTGCCGCGTCTGAGGGGGCGGATCAGGCAAGTGCACCGCACGCCCGTACTGAGTCGCATGAGCACGCAGATGACACAGCAAAGGGTGGGGCGCGCAGCAACGAGCAACTCGTTGAGATCTTGTTTCCTCGGTCAGATGCGCGCCGAAAGCACGCAACCAAGGCGCAATCACTGAGCCCGCTGTCCTTCTTGCGATCGGGCACATCCGCCGAACGTTCTCCGCAGGACTAGCAAACCCAACCACGCAGATCCCCCCACCTGCCGCAGCCCGAACGTTCGCTCGGGTCAGCAGGAAAGGCGGAGCTTTGCCCAAACCTTTTCAGAAGTCGACGTCTTCACCCTCATTCGCGATGCCTGCGGGCATCCACCTCAAGGATCACACCATGCAAGTTCGCACCCTCATTTTCTCAAGCAAACCTCCGTTGACCCGTGTCAACGGCAAGCCTCGCCTGATCTGGCGAAAGCACCCCACACCCAAGACCCGCGGCCTGATTCCCGGCCGTGGGCCCCACGTGTCGACCTTCGCTTTTGTCGCGCTCCCCGAGGCCGCCACGAAAAACCTCAAACCCTCAGCGCGCGCCGCACTGGTGGACTGGTTCAGCAAGGAGCGCATCCAGGTGGTCATGGACCACAAGGGTCACCACTTCAACGTGACCTTGCGCTCGACCGTCCTGATCGACCGCAAGGACGCCCACAACGAACAGAAGCCCGCCGCGGGCAATCCGCAAGAACCTTCTGGTCGAACGTGAAGCCTTCGCAAGTGGCCTCAGCCGTCTGAGCCAGCTTGTCCCTCGAGGCTGCAGGCCGCGTCCGTACACCAAGGCCTCTCCGCAACACCCGTCATTTCCCGATCCGAACCGCAGTCCCAAACAAAGCAGGATTTCAAATGAACAAACCAACCCGCAATCGCATCGTTACCACCTCCTTCAACCAGACCGAGTTCGCCGCGTTCATGAAGAACTCTCCAAGGGAGGTGACCTCGCCGCGCCTGAGCCTGGGCCGTCTGTTCGACCCGAACTGGGCCAATGGCGATCTGTGCGCTTCGGTGCACGCGCAGCTGCCCCTGCACATGCCGCCGATGTTGATCGAGTTCATCAAGACCGCGCTCAGCGATGCCACGGTCCGCCGTGCGTACCTCCAGCCGCGTCTGCATGCGAGCCAGTTGGAGTTGCTCACGCCGTGGAAGGGCGCCGTGGATGCCGGCGTTCGTGCCTACCTCTCGCCCATGCTGTCTCCGAGCGAGGCAGACCTGGCATTCACCGCTGCGTTCGTGGCGCCCATCTCGCGCTTCACCGTGCTGCTCCCCGTCGCCGAGTCGGGCGGTGAGGAGCCGGGCGCTCAGGAAGGCACTAAACATGGCGTTGACCAAGGGATTGACCAAGGCGCTGATGAAAGCACCGGTGAAGGCGGAGAGGGTGATCGTCCCGTGGTGCTACCGGCGGATCCGAACACCCTGCGTGCCGACCTGCTGCACGATGCTCTGCGCCAGCTCGCCCGCCGCAGCACCGGCATGGCCGACACCATCAGCGCCGTGCTGAATCTGGACCGCGCCGCCTTTGAGGTGGACCCCGAGCAGGTGGCGCGCCTGACCGGTGTTGTGGCCTTGGCCGTCACCCCGTTGCACAACCTGTGGCCCGTTACCGTCCAAGAGCGTGCGCTGTCGGTCAAGTACCTGCGCCCCTGAATCGCAGTGCCGGGACCGGCTGGAAGAACCTCAAAAAATCCTCGCGCCGCGCCCTTGACACGGAGCTCTTTCGTGAGATTTTGGTTATGCGACTTGGCACATCACGAATCCATCACAACTGCATCACGAAAAAATCATCAGGAAATCACATGACTGAAACACCCCCCCCCAGCCCGAACGGCGCGACGGAGCAAAGCAAGACGATCGTCCACGAATTGTGGCGAGGAAACATCTGCATCGAACTGACCGGGCACCTGAACATCTTTGTTGGGCACAAGCTGGAGCACATCACGCCGGCCATGTTGGCCTTGAAATCCGGCGTCCGTCCCGAGAAGGTCATTTGGGAAGCGTTCCCCAACTGGCAAACACAGCATTGGGAGCAAACAGACCCTTTGACTACTCCCCCTATGCTGACGAGCCCTGATGGTTCTCACATCCTGCTGCGCTCGGCGCAAGGTGAGTCGACTAGAAAGATTGATCTGATCAAAGCCTTTCACGATTGGATGCTGGCCTGGAAGGAGGAGGAACGTGCGATGGCCTGCGCCGGTGAGGATGAGATTGAAGATGGGGCGGAAGAGGCGGCGCCAGACCCGGTTGAAACCCCTCGCCCCAAATCGAGCCGGTTCGGATTGGGAACCTTCGTGATCACCGCAGGGCTTTTGTTTCTGGCCTATGACGCATTCAAGATCTTCATTCCGGCGGACATCACCAAGCGGGAGTCGATCGGCGTTCTGGTGTCCGCCCACTCGTCGAGCGACTGGAGCTATCCGTGGCTGCTGGAGACCGACCGTGGTGTCTACCCGGTGGCCAAGGTGCTGATGATTGACAAGGGTGCACCGCTCACGCTGATTGCACTGAGCAACGGCAGACGCGTGATCTGCGAAGAACGGCTGGTCGTGTGTGCCCGCACCGTCGGGGAGGAGCGGCAGATTTCTGTAAAGGCTGAAGGGAATTGAAGGAGCTGAACATTCGTACGCTGTACAGCGTATGAATGTTTTTTAGCGTATCAATGGTTCTGCCTCCCCCCCCCCCCCCACGTCCCTGATACACGTCACGGCAGCACATGTACTCGTTTGACCAGAAGCTGCATGACGGACACTCCATGCGTGGGACTTGAGCGGCCGACCTGGGTAGTGCTGTCGATGCTGGACACTCAACTCGGTTTCTCTTGGGAAGCGTAAACCGGTGCTCAACACTTAAACGCCGTGAACAGATTGACTTCCCCTTTCCCTGTCGCCTTTGACTCTGTCAAACCTCGCCGGTCAAACAAGGCAGACCCCTACGCCAGTGAGGCGCAGACCAGGGCACTGTTGCGCCGTGGTTCCGAATACAGGTTTCACCGAATCAATGCTTTGGACATGATCACAACCGGCGAAGCGGTTCTGCTGAGCGGCCTAAGCCGCGTGACGATCAATGCCTGGATCAAGAGCGGCCGTTGCATCGGTGTGAAGCATTTTCGCAGCAGCATCAAGATCCCGAAATGGCAGTTTGAGCCATACGTGTTCCCAGTGCTTCAGGCGGTGTCCGAGGCCTTGGCCACTACGGACGGATGGCAGATGCTGTCGTTTCTGGAAACCCCTCACGTGGCACTAGGAGGGCTGGCGCCACGTATCGCCTTGGAGCAGGGCGTGACGCGACAGCGCATCGTTGAACTTGCAGCGGCACAAGGGCATTGAGCTTGACTGCATATGAATCTCAAAGATCTCGGGTTAGACAAAGCCCATCGTCATTCGACCTTGGTGACGAGAGCCAATGCCTCACGTTTGCCCAAGGCAAGCCGCTGGAGAATCTGAGGGACACGTGAAGCCCGGGGCGCTGCACCGCCGGATTCCCACTTCCAGATCGACAGTGCAGAGACCTCCAGCAATCTGGCCATTTGGTCTTGCGTGAACCCCAGGCGAGCGCGGTTGGTCTTGAGGCGCTCGGCCGTGAAGACCGCCTTGCGCCCAGGTTTTCCCCTTGTTGACTCTGGAGTTGATGCAACGTCCCGGTGCTTGACGGCCATGGATGGCTGCGGATGCACTTTTGCCAACTGCTTGAGTTGCGACTGCATGGTGCGCATCTGCTTCTTCAAGGAAGAAAGCTCCAAGCGCTGCCCGGCAGCGTTCTTGCGCAGTGTGGCGATTTCGTCACGAAGTTCTTTGCGAGCCACGCGGGCGATTTCACGCCTAAGGGATTCAGCAAAGGTAGTCATTCCCCGATAGTACGCGATCAATTCCATCTCGAACGCGCTCAACCCGCGGCCATGACTTGGTGGACTTTCGGACCCATTACCCTGGAATGCAGTAGCAGCAGTGTGCACAACGGCTGCTAACCCTGTACTTGTTTGGCTGCACCCGCTGTCCTTTTCAACCACGCTCCCATTAGTTCATCGAGGCAGCGCACCGGACCAGTGCGCGAGGCCAAATGATTGGTTCACCGGCGGTCTGAACCTGGGTTTTCGGCCAATGGAGGCGCTAACTGTGTGAAACCCAGGCGTTGACGTGGGGTGGGAACGCTTGAGCATGATGGACATTGTCGGTATGAACAGTTCCAGTCACTTACACATCCCACTGATTCCCGGCCAATCACGGTCCGGGTGCGATGGACAGCTGCCGGGACATCTCGCATGTCTGCCTCATCAAGCTGCAGGAGTACGGAGCACACTCCGGCGCTCAAGTGGCAGCACCGAGGAGTGCCACCCATGAAAAAGGTAACGCAGAATGACAGCGAGTTTGCGCCCCGGCCGACAGTAGCCGCCTATGATTTGTTGATCATCGAGATTTCCCAGGTCGACGATGCAATTTTCGAGGCTCGAGAATCTGGCCCCTGCCTCACTCTAGCTGCTCGGCCAAAACCCAGCAAGCAGGCTATGGACCTCAGCGACCTTGTGATGGAAGCCATGCGCAAGCATGGGTTGCCTGGGTCAGACGAGATGACGTCGCGTTATCAGATCCAAGACATCGGTGGAAATCGGGCGATGATAGGAATCGCGATATCGACTGCAGCGCAAAAGAGACCGAGCGTAAAAGAAATACGGCTTGCTGTCGCACCGGTCCTTAACGAGATTCACGGTGGCGTCGACCTGCATGTCGAATCCGTTGTCAATACCGGCACCGGAATCCCTGACAGTCTGATCGGGCCTATCCAAGAGTTTAAGCGGATGCACGGAGGTCGACCCCTGTCTGAATCCATGAACCTCAAGGCTGGTGAGGAGGCGATCGGCATTGTCAGAGGCGGGCGGTGGCGGTCACTCGAATTGAGAGAGGTAGATAACAGGACTCACGAAGTTTTTGCCGCCTGCAACGGACTGATGTGCGACGTGCGCCTTGTTTATCTCAAAGAGTGCATCGACTTCAAGATCACGGGTCGCAAATACGAAGCTCACTACGATCAAAAAAAGCACGGGAAAATCATCCTTGACACGGCAGGCCGGTCGGATCGGTTGCTCAAGATCACCCTAAAGGAAGAGGTTACGACCAGGAAAACAATCCTGCACGTCGTTGCCATCGAGGCAGTTTCTCTGGACGGCTCAGGTTTCGAGCTGACCAATTCGGGTCAATAGGCCGACCAGTAAGCGACCCACATGGCCGACAGTTCGGCTTGACTGCCAAGAGACTCGCCCTCCGCCGTTCGCACCATGCTGATGCGGTGATGGTAGGTTGGCCCCGAATCGTCCACATCGTGGTCATGCCACGACGCCAACTGGAACGTCTTGCTGCCTTCAATACCAATGGTTGAGCTCAGCGGAAATTCAAACTCCTTTGCCAAGCCCAAGACCGTGTCGGCAAGCTTTTGCGGTCGAAAAAAGCGAAAATCGCTGCTCCACTCGAGGTCGGCCAGGAACTGCTTGATGTTTTCGAAGTGTCCCCGCTTGTGGGCAAGAATCTGAAATGCAGTCCGTACCTGACTGAATGGATCTTCGCTTGGTGGCGCAGCGTCTGAGCACCTGATACGCCCGGCCAAGTCCATCAGCGCATCCCATCGCGCTGGCCTGATGCTCCGCAAGAAGCTGAGGAGAAGTGTCAAGCCATCTGCTGCCGAAACCTTATACGGTGACCTGTCCGCAGACCGTGCAGCGACGGCCAGAACGGCCTTGTGCAGTCGATCACGCTCGACTGCCTGGATGTTGAGTCGATGGCCGGCCGACTCGAACGGGATACCTCGTGCAACTGCGCGCATGTATTGGATTGCGATCTGAGGCGTCAGCACCGCTGGGACTGGCTCAGGAGGCTCTTTCAACTGTAGGTACGTCTCGTCGTTGACCCACGTGTCCAGGTTGACGAAGTGATTCAATTTGTCCGTAGGCTTGAGAGAAAACGACTCGTCGGAGAGCTGCATCACGGCGGTGGCACACCACTCCCCCATGAAGTGCAGGTAGCTCCCGCAAGTTGTATTGGTACCTGCGTGACCTAAAGCCCGACTCACACCCCACAGTCGCCGACGGGTCGAACGGTTTGAGCCGATAACGGCTTGTGCGTATTCTGTGCAGGTGCGCCCCGGCTGGGTTCCCACAAAGTAGGTGGTTTTCCAGATAGAAAGACCATCAGGCCTCACTGCATTGACAGCGAGAATATTGGCGAAGCTGTGTCGCGCCTTGTGCAGATTCATGTCTGCGACGCCGGTCACGGCCCTGAGCACAGCGACCAATCGGCGTCGGACGGGTTCAGCCTGCGCCACGCCGCCGGTCAGCGGATGTTCGAAAAACAAAGGTATGGAGAGATTCCCTCGTGTCTCCGTCCGCCAATGAACCATCCATGCCTCGACGACAGAGCGCTCCTCCGGTGTCAGGCTTCCGAGCAGAGGCACCTGCCTCCTGGACGCACTCGTCTTGACCGCCTTGTGCGTGGCGTTGACCAGAACGACCACGGTCCCTTCCACCTCCACCCAGTCTGTCCTTGCCAGGGACATTGCCTCTCCGCTGCGCAGTCCAAACCGGTAAGCGAGCAAGAGCACGAAAGCGCACTTGAGGTCCTCAATCATGGCCACGGATGGAAATGGACAGATCAGTGAGAGCGCTTTCTGGTATTCCTTCGGCGTTATGAAGCCCGTCGATACCGTCGACGCGCTCAGCCCATCTCCGATTTCGCTCCAGTCAGGATCGGCCAGCTCGAAGATTCGCGCTGCGAAGCGGTGGAATTCCATCAGCCGCTCGAGCACATAGACCTGCGAGGTTTTTTCTCCTGACCGACTTGCCGGTGCGGCGGCACCCAGTTGAACAAGGTCCGAGTCTGGCTCAAGTGGATCTTCGTCGGGATCCGTTGAGGCAGTTTCTCCGAGTACAGGGTTGCCTCGCGCGAGCAGCGCGCTGTCGACAACGTTGAGATAGAAATCGTTGAGCTGGGCCTCATCCATGGAACGGATATCAACATTCCGCCCATGGCTCAGGAATCCGCCGGAAAGCGCACCCAGGTACCGAAGGATGCTCCTGGGTCGCAGCTTTCCACCTCGTCGACTTTTGCGCTCCAAGAGATCAACTGTCCACGCCGCAAGCAAGCGAACAGAGGAGCTGCTCTGCGCAGGGCAGCTCTTGA
Organism: Hydrogenophaga sp.; assembly: GCA_046314475.1. Lineage (GTDB taxonomy): Bacteria > Pseudomonadota > Gammaproteobacteria > Burkholderiales > Burkholderiaceae_C > Hydrogenophaga. Next base: position 29,401 of record JBKBWW010000006.1, on the reverse strand, counting down.
GCAGCTCGCGGATCGCTGTCCTTGCCGACGATCGTGCGGCTGAATCGCTGTTCGAGTTTTTCAAGCGGGCCGCCGGTGACGCTTTCGAGAGCTGACTCACATCCACCTTCTCGCCTGCCAAGTGGCGCAGCAGGCGACGCACCTTCTCCAGCAGGTCGTGGTCTGCCCGCGCTGCATCATCAACCCTTACGCGCGTGGGAACTGCTGTCACGTACACCGAAAGTTGGAATTGATTACTAACCTTGAACTCTGGCCCGGTAAATTCTTCATCGCTGCCGTCCTGCGGCGCCGTGCTGCTGGGCGTAGTGGAGTTCGGTACTCGCCGCTCGCCATGCTTGGCTCGGATCCAGTCAGAGTAGGACAGTGAATAAGTCCGCGTCCTCCCAGCCAGGACCCCGCAGACCACACCCGGTAGGACGAGGCAGTTCTCGAGATCGACCTTCCGGGAGACGTACGTGAGCAAAGACTGTCTGTCTTGTGCCTGGGATCCGGCCGGTGCGCTGCGGATGATGTTGAGAATGTCCTCAGACTCCTTTTCGCGCTGGTACACCTTGGCCTTTGTGCCCAATGCTTTGTTGAGCAGTGGCGCTGATCGGGGTGGGATCACGAATCGCCTTGCTGGCTGATCCACATGGGTGTGGACGTTTTCGCGGTAGTCCAGATAAGCCGTCTGTGATTCGATGACTAGACGAACTCGTGATCCATCAGCGTTGGCCACGGCACTCAGCAGTTCAAGGTCTGCTACCCGAGACGTGATGGCCAGATCGAGGGCGGCCAGCAAGCTGGCATTGCGCACAGAGTGCTGCGAGATAGTTCGCTCGAACGCTCGATCAAGGGCTGCTTTGATCGGTGCCAGCGAATCGTGCGCTCCAAGGGATTCGATGTTGTGGCCCGAACGGGGTGTCGGTATCCGGAAGTAGCGCGTTCGCAGGGGAACGCGGATGCCCTTCGAGTGCCACAGCCGTTGTACAAAGGATTCGAAAACCTCATACCTCATCGAGGCGTTCGAGTGAGGCCTATTGCCCTCCTGGAAAAGCATGCTGCGACCAATCAACTCCCACTCCTGGGGCGTGAGCGAATCCGGCGGACGCCCTCCCACTTGCCTCTCAATATCTTGTAGCGCCAAATGCCGAGCCTCGGCGCGGTTCTTTTGCCGCTCGGCACGTCGGGCAAGGCGGCCGAACTGAGACGCCTCGCGAAACGCTCGATACCCTGGGGCGCGATCAACCGCTGTGAGTTTCGGGGCAAGGGGACGGGGAGCCCTGATCTCCAGGGGTGCGATCGCCACTTCAAGGGCAGCTCTCCACTCCGGTTCATCCTCGCCCCAGCATCGAGCGGATGTGTCGCCGAATGACTCACTGCCGACTTCGGCATGGCCCAGTTGTGCGTCGATCAGTTCTGGGTCGAGTTTCACTTGCCGCAATCGTGTAGCAAGCCGGTGGCGGAAGAGATTCCACGGTAGAGGCCAGTCCAAGCCCCCCAATTCCTTCAGGGCGCTTTCAGTCACTTCAAGCCACGCAAAACTCGGGTGCTCACGCAGGAAGAAGAACAGCGGCATTTTTGTGCTGCCCCGTCCATCTGCTTGAGCGGCCACCTCTGCCGCCATCGTCTCGTCATCTGGCCTCAGTTGTTCCGCCAGAGACCTCAGATACGGCAAGTAGGTCTGGGAAAGAAATTCACAGACGATGCGCGGAAGGGGGACGATGCGTCCCTCGACGTCCTCAGCCATTTGAGATGTCGCTTTGTCCTCGATGTAGACCCTTTGGTTCTGCAGGTCGAAATGCGTGATGGATTCGAACGGGGATCTGGAGGGCCTTGCGGCGGTGCACGCGAGGAGCACGGCAACCGCGTAGGCCGTCATGCGGTTGTGATGTGTTATCCACCGTTCACCAGGTACGCCTGTTTCATTACGCCTTGCGGCGGTTGCAAGGGCATCGCGCAGCAGGATGTCGTCAGGATCAAGTTCGCTACCAAGGCCGTTGACGTCTTCAGAGTCGGGAGTTGTCGAGACAATCAGGCCATTCGAGATGGAATCAATGGTGTGAGCCGGCCGGCGCAACGACCAAGATGGATAGGACCCAGACCCCGCGATGCCCGCAGCTGGCGGTGCCATCACCAATCGGGCATACGTGGCGTCACTTTCTTCAGTAAAAGCAAGCCTTTCACCGATAAGGCCCAAGGCATGGGAGCTGATGCGCTCCAATCCTTCCGAGTTGCGGCAGAGCCTTCGAAAAGATGCGTACGGACTCAGGGGGTACTTCCACAGATCCGACAGACACCTCGCAAATGGGTTCTCTCGCCGTGCATGTCTAAGCACATCTATCAGAGGGTGCTGGAGTTCGAATTCCCATGAGTCGGCAGTTTTTTTGGTCCACGCTTGAGTTTCTGGTGTTTGTTTCCAGCGGACATCAGGACGTGAAGGTATTCGTTTGACTGATCCGGCATCCAGATCAATCGTCCAGTCAGTCTCAAGAGCTTCAGTCAGTTTCAGCGCGCCAACCGTATCCATCGTCCGTCTGGTCACCGTGGCCAACACCATGTATGCAGCGGTCAAAGCGGATTCAGAAGATATCTGGTGCAGGCAATCTTCGATGGTCGCTGCGAGAAGCGATTGCTCCTCGGGTCTGACTTGTACCCAAGAGCACGGCAGAAACTGACGTTCTTCAATCGACTGCAGCGCAATCCGACGCACCTTGGCGCTTTGTCGGTCGGGATTCTCGCGACTACTTACAGGAGCCACAACGAAGGATCCGTCCGGCAGCGAAAACTGTTCCAGTCCGCTCTTGCCGAGAGAAATTGCTGCCGGGTGCTCTCTAATGGACGAGGCGCCTGTTTCATTCCAAAGCTGTGGATCCAGGTCAGCGATGCGTTTCTGTGACGTCCCTTGATCAGATTTGTGCTTGAGCTTGTTGCCTTCAGCAAGGTTCAAGATGGCCCGGCGGGTCTCGGGTTGGCGCGAATCTTGGTCTCGCCGCCGAAGTTTGCATGTCGCAACCAAAGCGTCCTCGAAGCTGCGGAAATGCGTGTGGGGTGTTGACAGATCGCAAAGCCACAGTCGTTTCTTCGGATCACTCTCGTCCAGGGCGCTGCGAATGTACGTGCAGGCGTTGTAGAGGTTGGTTTCCAAGGCATAACCGTCCCGTGCGTACTCTAGCGCCTTGATCAGTACCCACAAGCGAAGACAGTTGAGCGAATCCTGGCGCGGTTCCTCCAGATCTGGTGCTTGCCGTGCCGCAAGCATGGCGCCCAGATATCCGTCTTCGAGGCGGCCATGCAGTTGATCTTTGATGCGTCGCGTCGTGAAGGGGGTCGGGGTTGCGGGGAAGCTGACGGTGAGGGCTTTCGACAGTTTCCAAAGATCCCATACGAATGGGTTGTTGGTTGTCTCGGTCCACGCTTCGAGAACATCTCCAACTTCACTATGTGAAAGAAAGACAAGGCTGCCCGATAACAGTAGGGGCTCTTCCTCGGCCCAGGTGATCGCTTCGATACGGCGGCCAATGGTCAACACCCCGCGATCTCTGGCCCACGCAAAAAAGCGCTCGATGTGTGCGGGGAGCCTGTTTGCTGTGCCCAAAAGGGGGTTGTCGTCGCGATGCACGTGAGCTTTTGTGGGCGACGACAGGTGTTCCAGTCAGCGCTGTTGGACCTTGTGAGGGCGTTGTTTTGCTTGGGAATCGACTAGATTTTAGTATCTTTATGACTTTTGCTGGCTTTTTATATGTAGGCGACATTTATGTCGGTGTATGCACTCCGAAGAGTCTTTGATCTCCCCGGGCTCCGTCAGCGCACACACGCCCCGACGGTTTGCTCCACAAATCCACCCCCGACGAAGTTTTTCCACAGCCTGCGTGTCGGGTTCGGGGACACGCCTGTCGAAATGCCCGGTGCTCGGGTGTCATCCCTTTGAGAAGCGACCAGTCCTGCGCATCCCGCGCGGGCGCCGCACCTCGTCAGGAGATCGACATGCAGGCATTGATGGACATTCCTCCCCGGCGTTCCGGGACCTCCCTGTGGTTCTGGGCCATGGCGGCTTTCGGGCTGCTGTGGAACCTCTACGGCGTCTACCAGTTCATCGGATCGTTCAGCGCGACAACGCAGACGCTGCTGGCCGCGGGCTTGACGCCTGCGCAGGCCGATGTGTACCTCGCCCTGCCAGCCTGGATCAGCGCGGTGTTTGCCGTGGGTGTTCTGGGTGGTCTTCTGGGCAGCGTGGCGCTGCTGGCCAGGCGCCGCATGGCCGTTGCGCTGTTCGCCGCTTCTTTGGTCGGCTATGTGCTGTTGTTGGCGGGCGATGCCTACCATGGTGTGTTCGCCAGCATGCCCAGCCAACTCGCCATCCTCGCGTTTGTGGTGATGGTCGCAGTCGGGCTGTTGTGGACCGCCCGACTCGCCCGCCGCCGCGGGCTGCTGGTGTGACCGCTAGTCAACTTCGTCAATCAACACATTGAGGATGGACCCCATGCAATACATGCTGCTGCTCAACGAAACAGAGAGCGAGTTCGCCCAACGCAACCACCCGGAACACGCCCAGACCTACTGGGGTGGCTGGAATGCTTTCATCGGCGCCATGGCGCAGGCAGGCGTCATCGTCAACGGTGATGGCTTGCATGGCCCGCAAACCGCCACCACGGTGCGCGTGCGCGACGGCAAGCGCCTGGTGCAGGACGGCCCGTTTGCCGACACCAAGGAGCAATTGGGCGGCTACTTCGTGATCGAGGTGGCCGACCTCGATGCTGCACTCGCCTGGGCCGCGCGCGCGCCCTCGGCCTCATACGCCTCGGTGGAAGTGCGCCCTGTGATGCCACCGCCGCGCGCCTGACGCGCGTGGACGCACAGCGCGCGGCCGAGCAGACAGCCCGCGCCTCTTACGGGCGCCTGCTGTCCATCCTGGCTGCGCGCTCGCGCAACATTGCCGCCAGCGAAGACGCCTTGTCCGAGGCTTTCATGGCCGCCCTGCGCACCTGGCCGGCAGCGGGTGTGCCGCTCAAACCGGAGGCCTGGCTGCTCACCGCCGCGCGCAACCACATGAAGAACGTCGTTCGCCATCAAGTGGTGGCGGACGCGGTGGCCGCCGACCTTGCGCTGCTGCTGGACGAGATGGCCCCCGCGGATGAAGGTCTGCCGGACGACCGGCTCAAGCTGCTCTTCGTCTGTGCGCACCCCGCCATCGACGAGGGGGTGCGCACACCCCGGATGTTTCAGACCGTGCTCTGCCTGGACGCGCAGCAGATCGGCGCTGCTTTCCTGGTGGCGCCCACCACCATGGGGCAGCGCCTGGTGCGTGCGAAGGCCAGAATCCGCGACACCGGTCTGCGTTTCGAGCTCCCGCATGCGGACGATCTGCCCGAGCGCCTGTACGACGTGCTCAACGCCATCTACGCCGCTTACGGCACCAGCTGGGACGCGATCTCGGGCGCTGAAACCGGCGCGCGCGATCTGGCCGATGAAGCCATCTTTTTGTGCCGCCTGCTGGTGGCCTTGCTGCCCGCAGAACCCGAACCCCTGGGACTGCTGGCCTTGATGCTGCATTGCGAGGCCCGCCGCGCCGCGCGCCGTGGGGCTCGGGGCGAGTTCGTGCCTTTGAAAGAACAGGACGTGCGGCTGTGGTCGCGCGACATGATCGTGGAGGCCGAAGGCCACCTCGTGGCGGCTTCGCGCGCCGGGCGCTTTGGGCGCTTTCAGTGCGAGGCGGCGATCCAGTCGGTGCACGCACAGCGCGCGGTCACCGGCCGCACTCATCATCCCGCCTTGCTCACGCTCTACGGGCTGCTGGCCACCCACCACCCCGGCGTGGGCGTGCTGGTGAGCCAGGCCGCGGCCCTCACGGAAGCGGGCGAAGCGCAACAAGCGCTGCACGTGCTGGCCCGTCTGCCAGACGAAACCGTGAGGCTCTACCAGCCCTACTGGGTGACGCTGGCCACCACGCTCGCCGCCACCTCCAGCACGGCGGCTGCCCAGGCGGCCTGGCAGCGCGCGATCGGCTTGACCGAAGACGCCGCGATCCGCACATTTCTGCAAGGCCGAGCCCTGGGGGTGCCCAGTCCCGGGCTGGACTAAAGTCGAACCTGCCCACCACGCCTGCCTGTGCAGCCGCTTCTTTTTTCACCCCTCTCACCATGAAAAAAATCCTTCCCTTCGCCGCCCTCCTGGCCGCCCTGTCGGTCGTCTCGTCTGTGCAGGCCCAAACGGCGGGCGCGCTGCCCGCCGACAAGGTGCTGCCGTCCGGCGTTGCCCTGAAATGGACCGCGGCTGGCACCGGTGAAAAACCCCTGGCCACCGACACCGTGCAAGTGCACTACCGCGGTAAATTGACCGACGGCAAAGAGTTCGACAGCTCCTTCAAACGCGGCGAGCCCGCCACCTTCCCGCTCAACCGTGTGGTGCCCTGCTGGACGCAAGCCTTGCAGGAAATGAAAGTCGGCGACACCGCCGATGTGACCTGCCCACCGGCCACCGCCTACGGCGAGCGGGGCATCCCCGGTGTGATCCCGGGCAACAGCGTCCTGGAGTTTCAGGTGCAGCTGTTGGCGGTGAAGAAGCGCTGACGCATTCGCACGGCGCAGCGGCGTTCACCCGTCACCGCGCCGACGGCGGCGAAGGCAACCCCACCAGCGGCAGGCCGCTGTGGTCCTTGAGTCCCACGCCGGTGATGCCCAGTCGCCGGCTCTCCGCCAGCAACCAGACCAGGCGGCGCGCGGCGGTGTCCAGGTCTTGTCCGGCCGGGCGCACGTTGGAAATGCAGTTGCGTTGCGCGTCGTTGCAGCCCACGCGTGGCGCCCGCGTGAGGTAAATGCCCAGGCTGTCGGGTGAGCTCAGGCCAGGGCGCTCGCCCACCACCATGGCCACGGCCGCCGCACCCAGGCGCTCGCCCACCTCGTCGGCCACGGCCACGCGTGCCTGGCGCACCACCACCAGCGGCCCGAGCCGCAAGGCCGGGTCCAGCGCTCGGCGGATTGCGCCCAGCAGCGCCGCGCCGTGTTGCTGGATGCCCAAGGCGGAGAGGCCATCGCCCAGCACCAGTACGAGGTCGGGACCGTCGGCGCCTGCCGTGCCGAGCTGCTCCACGCTCCCGGCGTCCAGCCGACGCCCGAGGTCGGGGCGCAGCAGGTATTCGTGGCGGTCGCGCGCCTGGCTGTGCAGCCGCAGCGGCGTGGGCCAGCCTTGCTGCTGCAGCTCGGCGCACAAGGCGTCGGTGTCCAGCGGCAGGTGGATGGCGTCGCGCGCCTGGGCGTGGGCGAGCGAGAAGTCGAGCAGTTCGCGCGTGGGCAGGCTCACGCCGGTGCGCCCCAGCGCGATGCGCGCCGGGGTGTGCTGGCGCAGGTGGGCCCAGGGGTCGCGCGCGGGGGTGGTCATGGGGTCGTTGACGAAGACCAGAGCAATTGCGGCAGCGCGGGCTGCTTCGGTGCCGGCAGCAACTGTCCCTGTGCACCCGTGAGGCCCACGCGCTGCAGCCAGGCTTCGAACTCCGGCGCGCGTTTCAAGCCCAGCATCTCGCGCAGCACCAGCGCATCATGGAACGAGGTGCTTTGGTAGTTCAGCATGATGTCGTCCGCGCCGGGCACGCCGATCAGGAAGTTCAGCCCCGCGGTGGCCAGCAGCACCATGAGGTTGTCCATGTCGTCGCTGTCGGCTTCGGCGTGGTTGGTGTAGCAGATGTCGCAGCCCATGGGCAGGCCGAGCAGCTTGCCGCAGAAGTGGTCCTCCAACCCCGCGCGGGTGATCTGCTTGCCATCAAACAAATACTCCGGCCCGATGAAGCCGACCACGGTGTTGACCAGCAGCGGCCGGTAGCGCCGCGCCACCGCGTAGGCGCGTGCCTCGCAGGTTTGCTGGTCCACCCCATGGTGGGCGTTGGCCGAGAGCGCGCTGCCTTGCCCGGTCTCGAAGTACATGACGTTGTTGCCCACCGTGCCGCGCCCCAGCGCCTGCGCCATGGCGTGGGCTTCGTCGAGCAAGGCCAGGTCGATGCCGAACGATGCGTTGGTGGCCTGCGTGCCGGCGATGGACTGGAACACCAGGTCCACCGGCGCGCCGTGCGCCATGGCCTGCATGCTGTTGGTCACGTGGGTGAGCACGCAGCTTTGCGTGGGGATCTCGCCTCGCGCCAGCACGTCGGCCAGCACATGGTTCAGGCGAACGAGGTCGGGCACGCTGTCCGACACCGGGTTGATGCCCACCACCGCGTCGCCCGCGCCGTGCATCAGCCCGTCGATCATGCTGGCCACGATGCCGGCGGGATCGTCGGTGGGGTGGTTGGGCTGCAGGCGCACCGAGAGGTGACCGCGCAGGCCCTGCGTGTTGCGAAAGCGCGTGACCACTTCGCAGCGCTTGGCCACCAGCATCAGGTCCTGGTTGCGCATGAGCTTGCTCACCGCGGCCACCATCTCGGGCGTGAGGCCGGGCGCCAGCGCGCGCAGCACCTCTGGCGTGGCCTGGGCCGAGAGCAGCCAGTCGCGAAACCCGCCCACGGTGAGCGAGGCCACGGGCGCGAAGGCCAGCGCGTCGTGACTGTCGATGATGAGCCGCGTGACTTCGTCGTCTTCGTAGGGAATGAGCGCTTCGCTGAGGAACGCGGAGAGCGGCACATCGGCCAGCACCCAGCGCGCGGCCACCCGCTCCTGCTCGGTGGCGGCGGCCACGCCGGCCAGGCAGTCGCCCGAGCGCAGCGGCGTGGCCTTGGCCATCACCTCGCGCAAGCTGCCGAACCGGTGGCTGTGCCCTCCCAGCGTGGCGCTCAGGTTCATTCCACGGTGCCGAGCATGGCGTCCAGCGGTGCTGCGTCACGCTGTCCGCTGGTGAGATAGAAGTACAGGTAGGCCAGCGCCATCAACACCAGGAAGAGCACCGTGATCATGGCGTTGAAGTACACCACCGCCGCCAGACAGACCACGCCGCAGACCAGCGCGATGGCCGGGAACAGCGGGTAGAAGGGCGCGCGGTAGGGGCGGTCCAGCGTGGGCTCGCTCTTGCGCAGCTTGAACAGCGAAGCCATGGACACGATGTACATCACCAGCGCGCCGAGCACGGCCATGGTGACGATGTTGGCGGTGAGCGGCAGGCCGCCGAAGGTGACCCACTGGTCGCTGAACACCGCGATCACGCCCACCACGCCGCCGCCGATGAGCGCGCGCACCGGCGTCTTGAAACGCGGATGCACCACAGCAAAGTAAGCCGGCAGATAACCGGCACGGGCCAGCGCAAACATCTGGCGAGAGTAGCCCAGAATGATCCCGTGGAAGGAGGCGACCAACCCGAACAGGCCGATCCAGATCAGCATGTGCAGCCAGCCGCTGGACTCACCCACCACCATCTTCATGGCCTGGGGCAGCGGATCGTTGATGTTGGAGAGTTTGGTCCAGTCGCCCACGCCGCCGGCCATGATCATCACCAGGAAGGCCAGCACCACCAGGGTGAGGATGCCGGTGATGTAGGCAATGGGAATGGTGCGGCGCGGGTCCTTGGCTTCCTCAGCCGCCATGGCAGCGCCTTCGATGGCCAGGAAAAACCAGATGGCGAACGGGATGGAGGCGAAGATGCCGGCCCAGGTGCCCATGGTGAAGGTGTCGGAGCCGGCCCAGCCATTGGCCGTGAAGTTCGCCAGCGACCAGCCCGGTGCGACCACGCCGGCAAACACCAGCAGCTCGCCCACCGCCAGCAGCGTGACCACCAGCTCGAACATGGCGGCAATGCCCACGCCCAGCGCGTTGAGGGTGATGAAGATCACATAGGCGCCCAGCGCGGCCACCTTGGGGTCGAGCCCGGGGAACTGCAGGCCCAGATAGGCGCCAATGGCCAGCGAGATGGCGGGTGGCGCAAACACGAACTCCACCAGCGTGGCGTAGCCCGCGATGAAACCGCCGGTGGGCCCGAAGGCGCGCCGTGCATAGGCAAACGGTCCGCCCGCATGGGGGATGGAGGTGGAGAGCTCGGTGAAGCTGAAGATGAAGGTGGTGTACATCAGCGCGACGAACGTGGTGGCCACCAGAAAGCCCAGTGTGCCGGCGCTGGCCCAGCCGTAGCTCCAGCCGAAGTACTCGCCCGAAATCACCAGGCCCACGGCGATGCCCCACAAAGAGAAGGCGCCCAGCACGGGCTTGAGATCCCGCGACACCTGCTTGGGAGTTGTTGACATGTTGATGCTCGCTTCCAGGATGGATGGCGCCCGAAACAGCTCGGGCAGCCTGCGCGCAGTGTGTTCACTCCGGTGCGCGAAGCGGTATCCCGTTTGGGCAGACCGCGCTGCCCCGGGCGCGGTTTTTCCGATTCGGGATAGTCCGTTGGGCGTGGGCGTCCCCGCGTTCAGTGGCATGGCACGGAACTTGATGATTTTTCTCGGTCAAGACGTTTGAAGAACAACAACCGAGGAGTTCGCCATGTTGGTGCAACCCGCCACCGCCAGCTTCCGGGTCAAGCGCACGCCGGATGTGCACATCCACGCGCGCAGCCTGGACGCATGGGATCAGCACTACGAACAGATCTCGCCGGGCGCGTTCGTCGGTGAGGTCCACGAACTGCGCGATCAGAACTTCCAGCTGTTTCACGAGGTGGCCAGTTGCGCCACCAGCCAGCGCTGCCAGCCGTGGCGCGGTGGCGTGTGGATGGGCCTGGCCGTGACCGAAGCCGAGACCGGCCTGCGCTACCTCGGCAACAACACCCACGGCCGGCACCTCATGCTGGCGAGCGACGAGCGCCCTTTCGATCTGCAGGTGCCCGCCGGCGTCGGCCTGTACGGCCTGGTGCTGGACAAGGCCCGCCTGGTGCAGCACATGCAGGCCTTGCGCCACCACCCGGGGTCGGAGCACTGGATGGACGAACCGCAGGTGCAGGTGCTGAGTGCCTTGCAACGTTACCGGCTGGCCGGCCTCATGCGCGAGGTGTTGCGGGGGCTGCAAAGCCAGCCCGATGTGTTGAACCATGAAGCCAGCCGGCGCTCGCTGCACGAAACCCTGCTCACCGTGCTGACCGACATCGTGGTGCCCGAGGTGCCCGGCGAGCGCTTGGGTGCCCGGCACCAGCGGCGCCACGACTTGGTGCACCGGGTGCGGGAGATGGTGCACGAGTGTCCGGAGCAGCCGCTCAATGTGTCCGACCTGTGTGTGCGCCTGCACGTGACCCGGCGCACCCTGCAGAACGCCTTTCAGGGCGCGATCGGCATGAGCCCCGCCACCTTTTTGCGGACGGTTCGGCTCAACGGCGTGCGCCGCGCTTTGCGGGACCCATCGACGGTGGCCACCATCGCAGAGACCGCAGCGCGTTGGGGCTTCTGGCACATGGGCCACTTCTGTCAGGAGTACAAGGCGCTGTTTGGCCAGACACCCTCGCAGTCGCGCACGGTCCACACCACGGAGGTGACTCGGGTAGGCTTCACCGATGACCCAGTCCAGTTTCGAATTTGACGCGCCGCCACCGGCTCCACCCCCAGCGGCGCCAGCCACCTCACCCCCCAAGCCCGCTCCCGCCCCCCAGCCCCCTGCGCTGACCGCCGAGGCGATGGCGCAGCAACTGGAGCAAGACCCCGACTTCCGGGTGCTGCGGCGGCTGGTGCCCACCAACGACTTCGGTCCTGCACCCGCCGCTCCTGACGTGCGGCACGTGCTGGTGCTCGACACCGAAACCACCGGCCTGTCGCACCAGGTCGACAAGATCATCGAGCTGGCCATGCTGCTGGTGCAGGTGGACGCGAACACGGGATTGCCGTTCGGCCCGGTGGAGGTTCTCGAAGGTTTTGAAGACCCCGGCATGCCGATTCCGCCGGTGGCCAAAGAGGTGACCGGCATCAGCGATGAGATGGTGCAGGGTCATCGGCTGGACGACGCGCTGGTGGCGGCCATGGTGGCCCGGGCCGACCTGATCGTGGCGCACAACGCCGGCTTCGACCGCCCGTTTGTGGAGTCGCGTTTCCCCGTCTTCGCCGGCAAGGCCTGGGCCTGCTCGTTCGCCGACATCGACTGGAAAGCGGCCGGTGCCGGCTCGTCCAAACTGAGCGCGCTGGCGCAGGACCACGGCTGGTTTTACGACGCCCACCGGGCGCAGGTCGATTGCCACGCTTTGCTGCAGGTGCTGGCGCGGCCGGTTCCCAAGGCGACGACCACGGGCCTGGCGCAGCTGATCGCCGCCGCCGACAGCCCGAGCTTCAAGCTGCGCGCCACCGGCTCGCCGTTTGAATCGAAAGACGTGCTCAAGGCCCGCGGCTACCGCTGGGACGCCGAGGCCAAGGTCTGGTTCTGCACGCTGGCCGACGCGCAGCGCCTGGAGGACGAGCTGGCGTGGTTGAAGGCCGATGTGTACGGCCGGCGCAGCGCGCGGGTCGACATCGAGGCGCTGGACAGTTGGGTGCGCTACTCGGCCCGACCGGGCACGCTCACGCAGCAGGCGCTGTAACGGCGGCGGCTCAAGCCGCCGAGCCCGCCAGCCGGAAGATGGCCACCGCGTCCACCAGCTGCTGCGCTTGTGTTTTCAGGCTCGACGCCGCCGCCGCGCTTTCTTCCACCAGCGCGGCGTTCTGCTGCGTGGCCTGGTCCATCTGCGTGACTGCGTTGCCCACCTGGGTCACACCGTCGCTCTGCTCGGTGGACGCCGCGCTGATTTCACCCATGATGTCGGTGACCTGGCGGATGGAGCCCACGATCTCGGCCATGCGCTGGCCCGCTTCGTCCACCTGCACGGTGCCTTGTTCGACGCGCTCCACGCTGTCGCCAATCAGGCGTTTGATCTCCTTCGCTGCTTCGGCGCTGCGCTGCGCGAGGTTGCGCACCTCGCCGGCCACCACCGCAAAGCCACGGCCTTGCTCTCCCGCGCGCGCAGCCTCCACGGCGGCGTTGAGCGCGAGGATGTTGGTCTGGAACGAGATGCCGTCGATCACACCGATGATGTCGGCGATCTTTTTGCTGCTGTCGTTGATGCCCTTCATGGTCTGGACCACCTGGCCCACCACGTCGCCACCCTTGGTGGCGAATTCGCTGGCGCCCTGAGCCAACTGGTTGGCCTGGCGCGCGTTGTCGGCGTTTTGCCGCACGGTGGAGCTGAGCTCTTCCATGGACGCCGCCGTTTCCTGCAGCGCCGAGGCTTGTTGTTCGGTGCGCGCGCTCAGGTCGTGGTTGCCCTGCGCGATCTGCGCGCTGGCGGTGGCCACGCTCTCGGAGTTCTCGCGCACCACACGCACCACCGCCGAGAGCTTGCCCTGCATGGTGTGCATGGCCTGCAGCAACTGCGCAATCTCGTCCGTGCCCCGGGTTTCGACCTGTGCGGTCAGATCGCCGTCGGCCACCTGGCGCGCCAGGTTCACGGCGCGGTCGATCGGCCGGGTGATGCTGCGGCTGAACAGCACGCCGCCGGTGATGCCGACCCCACACACCAGCGCCATGAGTGCCAGGCTGATGGTGGTGGCGCGGGTCGCGCTGGCCTCGGCGGCTTGCGCGAGCGTCGCGCTGTCGTCGGCGATTTTTTTCACCGCTGCGTCCAGCAGGCGCGCGGGTTCGCGGTCCATGCCGCTCACCGCCTTGTCGCCCACCGCGTGGTCGAAGCCCGAGGCCTTGAACGACTCAAATGCGGCGCGGTAGTTGTGCCCCATGGTGAGGTGGGCGGCAGCAAACTGCTTCACGAGGTCTTGCGATTCACCCGCGGGCAGCGCCTGGGTGAGTTGTTTCGATCCATTCGCCATCTCGCCTTCGATCTTGTTGAAGGCGGTCCAGTAGCGGTCGAGTTGCGCCGGGTCCTTGCCGCGCAGCAAGGTGTTTTTCCACTCCTGCACCTGGGTCTTGAACTGGCTCAGCAGGAGGCTCGCCGCGGCAGCGTTCTGGTGGCTGTTGTGCACCTCGGTCTCGAAGGTCTTGATGGACCGGTTGAGGCTGTGGATGCCGAACAGCGCCGCCGCAATGACCAAGGCGAGTGTGGCGGCGAAGGCCAGCGGGAGTTTGAGGGAGAGTTTCATGGCGGTGTGTCCTTGCCCTGGGCTGGCGGTGGCGCCAAGCGGGAGGGCAAACGAATGGCGGAATGGTCTGTCCTCTCATATCGTCCGCCGCTCCACCCACCTGAAATGTGAAAAGGGCCGCAGAAGAGGCCCTTCTTTGAACGCAGCCCCGCGGTCAGCCCGCCCGGCTGCTCGCCAGCGCCACGCGTCCGATGCGCCGGACCCGGAAGTACAGCCACAGCGCGATGCTCATGTTGAGCAGGTTGAAGGCGATGCCGTTGAGAAAGGCCGCGTGGTAACTGCCGGTCAGGTCGAACACCCAGCCCGACATCCAGCCGCCCAGCGCCATGCCCACCAGCGTGGCCATGATCACCGCGCCCACCCGCGCGCCCGCTTCTTTCGGCGCAAAGTACTCACGCACGATGATGGCGTAGGACGGCACGATGCCGCCCTGGAACAGGCCGAACAGCGCCGCGATGAGATAGAGCGAGACCAGCCCGTCAAACGGCAGGAACAGCAGCAGCGCCACACACTGCAGCGCCGAGCCCAGCAGCAGCGTGCGGATGCCGCCGATGCGGTCGCAGATCCAGCCTGAAATGAGCCGGCTGGCGATGCCGCAGAACAGCATGAGCGAGAGCATCTCGGCGCCGCGCGCCGCGCCAAAACCCAGGTCGGTGCAATAGGCCACGATGTGGACCTGCGGCATGGACATGGCCACGCAGCAGCCCACACCGGCCACGCACAGCAGGGCCATGGCGAGGTTGGGGCTCAGGCCAAACGGCCGGCTGGTGTCGGGCGCCACCTCGCCCGCGCTCACGGGTGTGGTCACCACCAGCGGCGGGCGCTGGCGCATGAGGTTGGCCAGCAGAAAGATGCCGACGCCGCACACCACACCCAGGATCATGTAGGTCTGGCGCCAGCCAATCGTCTCGATGCCCCACTGCACCAGCGGTGGCCACACGGTGCCGGCGACGTAGTTGCCGCTGGCCGCGATCGCCACCGCCATGCCGCGCCGCTTGTTCCACCACAGCGCCGTGTCGGCCAGCAGCGGTGCAAAGGTGGACGAGCTGCCCAGCATGCCCAGCAGCAGCCCGTGCGCGAGACCAAAGGTCCAGATGCTGCCCGAGTTGGCGGCCCAGATGAACCCACCCGCCACCGCCACCGCGCCCACGCGCAGCACGGGCGTGATGCCGTGGCGGTCGGCGACTCTGCCGGTGAACAGGCCGCCGATGCCCAGACAAATCATCATGAGGGTGTAGGGCAGGGCAGCGTCGGCCCGGCCCACATTGAACTCGGCCTGCACCGCCGGCAGCACCACCGCCACGACGTACATGCCGCTGTTGCCCAGCGTCACCAGCGCCAGCGTGGTGATGAGGCGGCGCACGGCCACGCGCGAATCGATCAGGCTGGGGTCGGCGGGTGTGTGGGGCATGGCGACGGATGCTACGCCGCGCGCCGGCGCGCGCTTGTCACGCGCGTTGCCGTTGTGGCCCGCTCCGTTAGAGACCGAACAGACCCGGCGCGCCGGGAGGCGGATGCTCCAGCGTTCTCTGCAACACCGAAAAGGTTTCCCATGACATTCACCACCCATTCCCGCGCCGCGTTGTTCGTCAGCGCCTTCCTGTTGGCACCACTGGTCACGCAGGCCGCTGCGCCCACCAAGGCCGAATACGCCGCCGCCAAGGCCACCATCAGCGCCGACTACAAGGCCGCCAAGGCCGCGTGCGACAGCCTCAAGGCGAACGCCAAGGACATCTGCGAAGAAGAGGCCGAAGCCGCCGAGAAGAACGCACGCGCCGAGTTGGAGTTCAGCGCCAGCGGCAAGCCGGCCGACGGCATCAAGGTGCAGACCGTCAGGGCCGATGGCGCTTACGAGGTGGCCAAGGAGCGCTGCGACGACCTGAGCGGCAACGCCAAGGACGTGTGCAACAAGGAAGCCAAGGCGGTGCACGTGTCCGCTCTGGCTGCCGCCAAGACCTCGAAAGCCACGGCCGAAGCCCGCGCCGAAGGCAAAGCGGACGTCAACGAGGCCAACTACAAGGCCGCTGCTGAAAAGTGCGATGCCCTGGCCGGTGACGGCAAGACGGCCTGCATCCAGGCCGCTAAGACCGCCCACGGCCAGCGCTGATCGCTGACCCGCCCGGCCTGTTTCAGTCGAACAGGTCGGGTTCGCTGCGCACCAGGTCGTTCCAGATGGTCTGGAAGTGCAGCCAGCCGATGTACTCGCTGCCCACGTGTTCCCGGCTGTAGCGCGCGCGCTCGGCCGGCACCAGGCGCGGCGTGCCGCCGCTGGCCATCACGGCCAGTTGCTGCTGGCAGCAACGCTCCAGCGCGATAAACCAGAACGCCGCGGCCTCGATGCTGTGGCGGCTCGCGGTGAACAGGCCGTGGTTCTGGTGAATCGCGGCCTTCACGCCCTTGAACCAGTCGGCCACCTTCAGGCCCGCCTTCACTTCCACCGCCACCTGGCCGGCTTCGTCGCCGATGACCACGTGGTCTTCGAAGAACGCGGCGGCGTCTTGCGAGATCGGCAAGAGCGGCTGGCCGAGTGAGGCGAACGCCGTGCCGTAGACCGTGTGCGCGTGGCACATGGCAATGATGTCGGGGTGCGCTTCGTGCACCGCGGCGTGCAACACAAAACCGGCGCGGTTCACCGCGTGGCGGCCTTCCACCACCTGGCCCTGGTGGTCCACCAGGATCAGGTTGGACACCTTCACCTGCGCAAAATGCACGGCCATCGGGTTGGTCCAGTACAGGTGCGGGTGCTCCGGGTCGCGGATGGTCAGGTGGCCGGCAAAGCCGTAGTCGAAGCCCTGGCGCGCAAACGCGCGGCAGGCGCCCGCCAGCCGCTCCTTGAGGTACTGACGCTCCTGCTTCACGTCGTCGAACGTGGGGATGCCGGGGTAGATCAGGCCACTCTGGTCGGGCTGGTAGATCGAGACCTTGGGGTCGGTCAGCGGGTCGTGGCGGTATTCCTTCTGGCCCAACGCTGAGAGTTTTTCGAGCACGGCGGACATGGTGTCTCCTCGGGTGGTGATGAGCTGCGATGGTCGGCCCAAGTGCGCGCATTGACAAACGATGAATGCTCATGGAAACATGAGCCAGTTTCATCTGAAAGCTGCTTGCATGAGAAATCTTCCACCCCTGGCCCGCCTGCGCACGTTTGAGGCCGCCGCGCGCCTGCAGAGTTTTGCGCTCGCGGCCCAGGAGCTGCACCTCACCGCCTCGGCCATCAGCCACCAGATCCGCGACCTGGAGCGGCATTTCGGCCGCGCGCTGTTCGAGCGCCGGCATCGCCAGGTACAGACCACGCAGGAAGGGCGCCGCCTGTTCGAGAGCCTGGGCCGTTTGTTCGACGCACTGGAGGCCACCTGCGCCGAGGTGCAACTGCCCACGCACGATGAGGTGCTGGCGGTGCACTGCGCGCCGAGTCTCGCGCTCAAGTGGCTCGGGCCTCACCTGCCGTCGTTTGTGGCGCAGCACCCCGCCATCAACATCCGCCTGACCACCGGCGCCGACCCGGTGGACCTGGGCGTGGTGCGCGACATCGACGTGGCGCTCTCGTATGGTGCGGCGCGCCACAAACCCGGACTCGATGTGGTCTCGCTCGGCGACGAACGCATCGCGCCGCTGGTGTCTCCCGCCTTGCTGTTGGCCAAGGAGCGCCCGGCCCAGGCGATCCAGCGGCTGTCGCTGATCGACTCCCAGCTCAGCCCGGTGGGCTGGGCCGAGTGGTTCGAGCTCAACGGACTGTCTCTGCCGGTGCGACCCCGCCCTTCGTTCGACCGCGCGGCGATGGCGATATCGGCTGCGGCCGACGGCATGGGTGTGGCGCTGGAGAGCACACGCCTGGCGGCGCGCGAGATCGAGCGGGGTGAACTGGTGGTGCTGGGTGAGCGCAGCCTGCAGAAGATCGTGCGGCCGGTGCACTTTTTGAGCGTGCGCACCACCGACCGAGCGCGCGCGCCGGTGGTGGCGTTTGTGCAGTGGGTGCAGGCGCAGACCGCCTGAACCCGCCGGGCCTCAGCGCGTGCGCAGCAAGGCGCGCTGGAACGACATCACGTGTTCCTGCACGGCATCCACGGCGGCCTGTGCATTGCCGTCGGTGAGCGCTTTGAGGATGGCGCGGTGCTCGTCCTGCACCTCGCTCAGGTGGTCCGGCATGGCCAACGACAGCGCCCAGAACCGTTGTGAACGGGCGTGCAACACCTTCAGGATCTCGGCCAGGATCTGGTTGCGCGCGGCGCTCGAGATGTGTTCGTGGAACAAGCGGTCCAGGTTCATCACCTCGGTGGTCTGGCCACGGCTGGCGGCCTTCTCGAAGTCCCGCGCGATCGCTTCCAGCTGCTGCAGTTCGGTCTTGGTGATGCGCTCGGCGGCCAGGCGCATGCACAGGCTCTCGTTGGCCAGGCGCACATCGATCAGCTGCAGCGCATCGTCGATGGACAAGGGCGAGACGATCAGGCCCTTGCGCGGAATGATCTGCACCAGGCCCTCGGTGGACAAACGGTGCAGCGCGTGGTTGATGGGGGTGCGCCCCATGTCCAGCTCGTTCATCAGGCTCGCCGTGCTCAGGTAGTCGCCCGGTTTGTAGGCCAGGGTGATCAGCGCCTGCTTGAGCTGGGCGTAGGCCTGCTCGTTCTGCGACAGGTCGCTCAGGTCCGGTTCCGCAGAGCTTCGGCGGGTTTCCTTGACGCTGGCGCGCACGGTGCGGCGGGGGCTGATGGCGTTGGGCATGGTACGGAAGATGCTAACCCATCCCTCAACTGAAATTGTTCTGGCATCTCGTTAACCCTCTTGTGAAATTTCACAACAATGTCAGAATGAGCCCACGTTGCACATGGCGTGCACCGCGTGGGTTTCAGTCCACGCACCCTGGATAACCTTCGTCCGCGGTGCGATCTTTTGTCCCCTGTTCCTAGGAGCGTCAGTCATGAATATGCGTTTCATTCTCACGGCAGCCCTGGCTGCGCTGGTCGGCACCGCGGTGCATGCCCAGGCCCTGCCCAAGACCCAATTGAAGATCGTCGGTGGTCTGAGCAACCTGGCGCCGTACAACGATTTCGAAAAACCCTTCTGGACCACCACCGTGCCCGCGCTGTCGGGCGGTCAGGTCACGGCCGACATCAAGGGTTTCAACGAAATGGGCCTCAAGGGCCCCGAGCTGCTGCGCCTCATGTCGCAGGGCGTGGTCGAGTTCGGCACCGCCACGCTGTCGTATTTCGCCAGCGACGACCCGATCAACGAAGCGGTGGACCTGGCCGGTCTCACCACCGATGCGAAGACGCAGCGCCAGGTGGTGGCATCTTTCGAGCCGGTGTACGAGAAGCTGTATGGCGGCGCCAACGGCGTGAAGCTGTTGGGCCTCTCGCCCTACCCGGCGCAGGTGTTGTTTTGCAACGCCGACATGAAGGGCCTGGGCGACCTCAAGGGCAAAAAAGTGCGCACCAGCAGCCGCACCCAGGCCGAGCTGATCGAAGCCCTGGGCGGCACCAGCGTCACCATGGCGTTCGGTGAAGTGGTGCCGGCCATGCAGAACAAGGTGGTCGACTGCGCCATCACCGGCTCCATGTCGGGCTACTCGGCCAAGTGGTACGAGGTGTCCACCCACCTGGTGGCGTTGCCGATCAACTGGAACCCGCAGATCCACGCGGTGAACCAGAAGGCCTGGGACCGCCTCGACCCCAAGGTGCAGACCTTCCTGCAGACCAACATCGACAAGATGCTGGACGCGATGTGGAACGGCGCTGCGGCGCAGACCCAGCTGGGCTACGACTGCAACAGCGGCGCAGCCGCCTGCCCGCAGCCGGTCAAGGGCAAGATGACGCTGGTGCAGCCGTCGGAAGCCGACCGCGCCCTGCTCAAGAAGACCATGCAGGACACCGTGTTGCCCAAGTGGGCCGCCCGCTGCTCGGTCCAGTGCGTGGCCGATTTCAACGCCACCATCGGCAAGAGCCTGGGCCTGACCGCCCGCAAGTAAGCACGCCGGTCACCACCCCGGGCGTCCTCGCGGACCGCCCGGGGTCCCTGGCCGCCTGGCACCCACTGGATTCCCCATGAACCCTTCCCCACCTCTGCCCTGGCTGGGCCGCTCGCTGCGGCTGGCCGAGACCTTTTCCCGGGCCGCCGTCTGGGCGGGCGGCGCGCTCACGCTGGCCGCCGTCTTCCTCATCGCCTACGACATCCTGGTGCGCAAGTTCTTCAACATCACCGTGGGTGGTGCGGACGAAATCTCCAGCTACGTGTTTGCCATCAGCACCTCGTGGGCGCTGGCCTTCGTGGTGCTGCAGCGCGCCAACGTGCGCGTGGACGTGATCTACGAGCGCCTGCCGGTGCGCGTCTCGGCGTTCCTCGACTGGCTCTCGCTGGTGGCCCTGGGTGTGTTCATGGTGTTCCTCACCTGGCACGCGTATTCGGTGGCCGAGACCTCGTTCGTGCGCAACGCCGCGGCCAACACGCCGCTGGCCACACCGCTGTGGATTCCGCAGGGTCTGTGGGTGGCGGGCATGGTGTGGATGTGTGTGGTGCTCGCGCTCATGCTGACCCGGGCCTCGGTGGCCATGGTCACGGGTGACCTGGCCACGGTGAAGACGCTGTGTGGCGTCATCTCCGCCAAAGAGGAAGCCGAAGAAGGCGCGCTGGAAGGCGAACGCATCATCCAGGGAGAACGTTCATGATCGCCACCGCTGTCCTCATCCTGCTGGTGCTCATCGGCCTGAGCATTCCGGTGGCGGCTGCGCTCGGCGTGCTTGGACTCATCCTCGATCCGCTGTTTTCCATGCTGCCGCTGAGCCGCGCCATGGGCGAACTGGCCTGGAGTTCGAGCAACGAATTCCTGCTGGTGGCGATTCCCATGTTCATCATGCTGGGCGAAATTTTGCTGCGCGCCGGTTTTGCCGAGCGCATGTACGGCGCCATGGCGCTGTGGCTCTCCTGGCTGCCGGGTGGCCTGATGCACGCCAACATCGGCGCTTCCACCTTGTTCGCCGCCACCTCGGGGTCGAGTGTGGCCACCGCGGCCACGGTGGGCACGGTGTCGGTGCCGCAGATCAAACGCTACGGTTACAACGAGCCGCTGTTCCTGGGCAGCATTGCCGCCGGCGGCACGCTGGGCATCCTGATCCCGCCCTCCATCAATCTGGTGATCTACGGCGTGCTGACCAACTCGTCGGTGCCCAAGCTGTACCTCGCGGGCATCATCCCGGGCCTCATGCTGGCTGGCCTGTTCATGCTCACGGTGATCCTGGCCTGCGTGATCAAGCCCGCGTGGGGCGGCCAGCCCGTGCGGGCCACCTGGGGTGAGCGCTTGCGCAGCCTGCAGCACCTGCTGCCGCCGCTGGGCATCTTCTTCCTGGTGGTGGGCTCCATCTACGCCGGGCTGGCCACGCCCACCGAAGCCGCCGCGCTGGGTGTGGTGGGTGCGCTGGTGCTGGCGGCGTTCTCGCGGCGCCTGACGTTGCGCATGCTGCGCGACGCGTTGGAGGGCACGATGAAGTCCACCGCCATGATCATGTTGATCGTGATCGCTGCGGGCTTCCTCAACTTCGTGATGAGCGCCACCGGCCTTACCGATACGCTCACCAAGAGCATCGGTGGCCTGGGCCTGTCGCCCGGCATGATGATCCTGGTCGTGGTGCTGTTTTACGTGGTGCTGGGCTGCTTCATGGAGACCCTGTCCATGATGATCGTGACCATCCCCATCGTGGCGCCGGTGATGATCGCGCTCGGCTTCGACCCGATCTGGCTGGGCATCCTGATCATCCTGATGGTGGAAACCGCCCTCATCACGCCGCCGGTGGGCATGAACCTCTTTGTGGTGCACAGCATCCGCAAAAGCGGCTCCATGAACGCGGTGATCGTGGGCAGCCTGCCCTTTGTCGGTGCGCTGTTCGTCATGGTCGCCTTGCTCGCCGTCTTCCCCGACATCGCCTTGTGGCTCCCGCGCGTCTTTGGGTGATGCCCGCGCGCTCTTCTTTCACCTTTTCATTTCAGGTTTCACATGAAGCTCTCTTTCCAGCTTGACGCGGGCGCGGCCTCGCGAACCCTTGACACCGAGGTGCACACCTTCATCGTGGCCGGTTGGGCCGGCCGCGACCGGGACGCCATCGAACACCACATCGAAGAGCTCGCACTCATCGGTGTGCCGCGCCCCAGCGCGGTGCCGCTCTACTACCGCGTGGCCGCGAACCAGCTCAGCCAGGCGCCTGGCATCCAGGCGGTGGGCCCGCACTCGTCGGGCGAGGTGGAGACTCTGGTCTTCACGGTCGGCGGCGAGATGTATGTGAGCCTTACCTCCGACCACACCGACCGCAAGCTGGAGTCGCACAGCGTGGCGCTGTCCAAGCAGCTCTGCGTGAAACCGGTGGGCACCACGGCCTGGCGCTTCGCCGATGTGGCCGGAAATTGGGACGAGCTGGTGATCCGCTCCTTCATTGAAGAAAACGGCGCCGAGGTGCTGTACCAGGAAGGCGCGCTCAGCGCACTGCGCACGCCCACCGACCTGATTGCGGGTTACCTGGGCAGCGATGCTGCGCTGCCCGCCGGTGTGGCCATGAGCTGTGGCACGGTGGGTGCCATCGGTGGCATCCGGCCGTCCACCGCGTTCACCATGGAACTGTTCGATCCCCGCAGCGGACGCAGCCTCAAGCACCGCTACGCTGTTGAAGTCCTGCCCGAAGTGGCCTGAAACCCGGAGACCGCCATGCACCCCATCGTCACCTTGAGCCACTGCACCGCTGCCCTGGCCGACGGCGTCACCAGCTCGCACGAACTTGTGGACCAGGCGCTGGAGCGCATTGCGTCGCCGCAAGGCGAGGGCGCGCGTGCCTTCACCCGCGTGTATGCCGAAGCGGCGCGCCAGTCGGCCGTGGTGTCCGACATGCTGCTGGCGGCGGGCCAGGCCCGCTCCAGCATCGAGGGCCTGCCGATCTCCGTCAAGGACCTGTTCGACGTGGCGGGCGACACCACGCAGGCCGGCTCGGTGGCCTTGCAGGGCCACCCGGTGGCCACGGCCGATGCGGTGGCGGTGCAGCGCCTGAAAGCAGCGGGTGCTGTGATCGTGGGCCGCACCAACATGACCGAGTTCGCGTTCTCCGGCCTGGGCATCAACCCCCACTTCGGCACACCGCTCAATCCGTGGGACCGCGCCACCGGCCGCATCCCGGGCGGTTCGTCGTCGGGTGCGGCGGTGTCGGTGTCCGACGGCATGGCGCTCGCCGGCTTGGGCTCCGACACCGGCGGCTCCTTGCGCATTCCCGCCGCGCTGTGTGGCCTGGTCGGTTTCAAGCCCACGGCCAGCCGGGTGTCGTCGCAGGGCGCGCTGCCGCTGTCCACCAGCCTGGATTCCATCGGCGCGATCGCGCCCAGCGTGGCCTGCTGCGCCCAGCTCGACGCCATCTTGAGCGGCGACGCGCCCGCCGTGCTGCGTCCGGCGTCGCTCAAAGGCCTGCGCCTGGCGGTGCCGAGCACGCTGGTGATGGATGGTGTGGACGCGCAGGTGGCGCACAGCTTCGAGCGTGCCCTCGCGCGCCTCTCGGCGCTGGGCGCCGTGGTGCAGGAGCTGGCGGTGCCCGCGTTCGCGCGCCTGGCCAGCATCAACGCCAAGGGCGGGCTGATCGCCGCCGAGGCCTGGGCCTGGCACCGCGAACTGCTGGCCTCCAGCGGCCCGCGCTACGACCCGCGCTTGTCCTCGCGCATCCAGCGCGGCCAGGCCTTGTCGGCCGCCGAGTACATCGACGTGCTCAACGCACGCACCGCCTGGATCGCCGAGGTGCAGGCGCAGATGGCCGACCACGATGCGCTGGTGATGCCCACGGTGCCGGTGATCGCGCCCAAGCTCGCCGAGACCGCCGCCAGCGACGAGGTGTACACGCAGACCAACCTGCTGCTGCTGCGCAACCCCACGCTGATCAACTTCCTGGACGGCTGCGCCATTTCCCTGCCGTGCCACCGCCCGGGTGACGCCCCGGTGGGCCTGATGCTGGCCGCGCCGCGCCTGCACGACCAGCGCCTGCTGGCCATCAGCCTGGCTGTCGAGGCCGCCTTGCACGGCGCCTGATCCATCCTTTCGCGCACGCCATGACCGCACCATCCAAACTCTTCACGCCGATCCAGCTGGGCGCTTTGACCCTGCCCAACCGGATCATGATTTCCCCCATGTGCCAGTACTGCGCGGTCGACGGCAACCCCGTCGCGTGGCACTTCGGCCACCTGGGCAGCCTGGCCATGTCGGGTGCGGGCCTGTTGTGTGTGGAAGCCACCGGGGTCAGCCCCGAGGCCCGCATCACACCCGGCTGCCTGGGCCTCTACAACGACGACAACCAGGCCCAGCTGCAACGCCTGGTCGACGCCGTGCGCGCGATCTCGCGCATTCCGCTGGCGCTGCAGCTCTCGCACGCCGGGCGCAAGGCCTCCAGCCGCACCCCGTGGGAGGGCGGCTCGCTCATCGCCCCGGCCGATGGGGGCTGGGTGCCGCACGGCCCCTCGGCCGTGGCGCAGAAACCCGACGAACCGCCGCCGCACGCGATGAGCGAGGCCGACATCCGCCGCGCCATCGATGCGTTCGCGCAGGCTGCGCGCCGCGCGCGTGCGATCGGCTTCGACGCCATCGAACTGCACATGGCCCACGGCTACCTGCTGCACCAGTTCATGTCGCCGCTGGCCAACCAGCGCACCGACCGCTATGGCGGCTCGCTGGAGAACCGCATGCGCCTGCCGCTGGAGGTGTTCAACGCTGTGCGCGAAGCCGCCGGCCCCGACATGCCGGTGGGCGTGCGCCTCTCAGCCACCGACTGGGCCGAGGGCGGCTGGGACATCGCGCAAACCGTTGAGATGTCGCACCAGCTGGAGGCCGCTGGTTGCAACTTCCTCGACATCTCGTCGGGTGGTCTGTCGCACCAGCAGAAGATCCCGATCGGGCCGGGTTATCAGGTGCGTTTTGCGGCCGAGGTCAAGGCAGCGGTGACGATTCCGGTGGTCACCGTCGGCCTCATCACCGACCCCGCGCACGCCGAGCAGATCGTGCACGACGGCCAGGCCGACATCGTGGCGCTGGCGCGCGGTTTCCTGCACGACCCGCGCTGGCCGTGGCGCGCGGCCACGCAGCTGGGCGGCACCGTGGTGCCGCCGCGCCAGCTGCTGCGCTGCCTGCCCCACGGGCACGCGCCCATCTTCGGCGACGTGCGGATCGGCCAACGCTGACGGCCCAGGGCAGCGGTCACCGTTGCCCGGATGCTGTTGCGAACGCCTGCCCCTGGTGCTGCTGCTCAAACTCTTTCTTGTCCCCGGCCTGGTCGCGCTCATCACGCTGGCCGGGCGCCGCTGGGGCCCGGCCATGGCGGGCTGGCTCTCGGGCTTCCCCGTGGTGGCCGGCCCCACCTTGCTCTTCATTGCACTGGACCAGGGCGCGGCTTTTGCGGCGCAAGCCGCCCACGTGACCCTGATGGCGGTGCTGGGCAACGTCGCCTTCGGTGTCACCTACGCCTGGATGGCCTTGCGTTACCGGTGGCCCCTGTGCGCCGCGGCTGGTGTGCTGGCGTTCGCGCTGGTGGGCTGGGCGCTCGTGACCCTGTACCCCTCGCCCTGGGTGGCGCTCGCCATGGCGCTGGTGGGTTTGCCACTGGCCGCGCGCGGCTTGCCCAAGGTGGCGTTCGTCAACCCGGGGCGCGCCGTGTCGCGTTGGGAGTTGCCGGTGCGATGCGCAGCCGCGGGCGCGCTCGTCACGACGGTCACCTTGTCGGCCGGTGAACTCGGCCCGGTGGGCAGCGGCATGCTCACCATCTTCCCGGTCATGGGCATGGTGCTCGGCGTGTTCTCCCACATCGCCTGGGGCGGCCAGGGCGCCATACACCTGCTCACCGGCCTGGTCAAAGGTCTCTACGCGTTTGTGGTGTTTTGCTTCGTGCTCGCGCTGGCGCTGCCGCCGCTGGGCACGGCGGCGTCGTTCGGCCTGGCGCTGGGGATCGCCCTGATCATTCAGTGGCTCACGTTCAAGCGGGCGGCCTGAAACGTGGTCGAACGCTGACCCGGGTTCAGGCCACCAGCCGCAACGCAGCCACCGCCACTTGCGGGCGCAGCGCGGCAAACAGGTTCTTCGGGTCCGCCAGATCGGGGATCAGCGACACCGTGGTGCCCATGCCTTGAGCGATGGCGAGTGCGTGCATGAAGCGCAGGGCCGAGTAGTCCTCCAGCGCGAAGCCGACCGAGTCGAACACGGTGATCTGCCCGGCGTTCGCACGACCGGGCTGGCGGCCGGCCAGCACATCGTGCAGCTCGGTCACCGCAAAGTCGGCCGGCATCTGCTGGATGTCGCCTTCCACGCGCGTCTGCGGCGTGTACTCCACGAACACGCTGGCGCGGCGCAGCACCTCGGCGTGCAGCTCGGTCTTGCCGGGGCAGTCGCCGCCCACGCCGTTGATGTGCATGCCGGGCGCGAGCATCTCGGGGGTGACGATGGTGGCGTTGGTCTTGTCGGCGGTGATGGTGGTCACGATGTCGGCGCCGCGCACGGCTTCAGCCGTGCTTTCGCACACCACGATGTGCAGGCCGCTGCCCGCGAGGTTCATGACCAGTTTGGCGGTGGCGGTGCGGTCCACGTCGAACACGCGCAGCGTGGTGATGCCCACCAGGTGTTGGAAGGCCAGGGCCTGGAACTCGCTCTGCGCGCCGTTGCCGATCAGCGCCATCACGCGGCTCTCGGGCCGGGCCAGGGTTTGCGCGGCCAGGGCCGAGGTGGCGGCGGTGCGCAGCGCGGTGGTGAGCGTGAGTTCCGAGAGCAGCAGCGGCGTGCCGGTGGCCACATCGGCGAGCACGCCAAAGGCCATCACGGTGGACAGGCCCAGACCGGTGTTCTTGGGGTGGCCGTTGACGTACTTGAAGCTGTAGAGCGTGTCGTCGGCGATCGGCATGAGCTCGATCACGCCGTTGGCGCTGTGGTTGGCCACGCGGGCCGATTTGTCGAAATCGCCCCAGCGCGCGAAGTCTTCAGCGATGGCATCGCGCATGCCGCGCAGGGTCTGCGGGATGCCGTGGCGGTTGATCAATTCGGCGGCGGCGGGCGCGCTCAGAAAGAGGGTGTGTGCGGGGTTCATGGTGTTGCTCGAAGTCATGAGAAGCAGTGTCTCGCGGCTGCGCGGCAATGTGAATCGGCAAAAACTTGCCATATACAGAGAAAATGCAGCAAAACGGCAGCCTTGAATGCCAAAATGCGCAGATGGACGACATTGACCAAGCCCTCATTGCCCAGCTGCGCCAGAACGCGCGCGCCACCGTGGCCGAGCTGGCGCACCGCCTCAAGGTGTCGCGCGGCACGGTGACCAACCGCATCCGCAAGCTCGAAGACCAGCAGCTGATCGTGGGCTACACGGTGCGCCTGCGGCCCGAGGCCGAGCCCGAGCGCATCCGCGCCTGGATGGCGGTGCTGGTGGACGGCAACCAGACGCGCGCGGTGATCGCCAGCCTGCTGGGCGAGCCCGGCGTGGCCGCGCTGCACGACACCAACGGCCGCTGGGACCTGCTGGCCGAGCTCAGCGCCGGCTCCATGACCGAGCTCTCGCAGGTGCTGGAGCGCATCCGGTTGATCAAGGGCATCCAGGGCACCGAGACCAGCATCCACCTGGCCACTTACCGTTGAAGCATCCGCGTTGAATGTTCACCGCTGAAGGGCCAGGCGCGCCGCCGCCAGGTCCCAGCCGGCCCAACCACAGCTCTTGAAAAACACCGGCCCGCTGTGCCGGTGCGCTGCGGGGTTGCGCACCACGTCGGCCAGTGTGGGCAGGGCAGACACGTCGATGCCGGCCTGCAGCAGATCGCCCGCTTCATGGTCGGCATCGCGGGTGTCCACCACCAGCTGGCCTTCGGCGGCCAGCCAGCGGCAAACCTCGGGCGCCCACTCCACCATGCGCGGTGTGAATGCGCCCACGGCGGCCACGAAGGCGTCGGTGCGCGGGTTGGCGCGCAAGGCGACGCCTTGTGCCGAGGTGCAGCTCACGACCAACGGGCAATCGGCCAGCGCGGCGTCGGCATCGTCCACGCGGCGTGCGCGCATGCCGAGACCGCGGGCGTGAAGCACCAGCGCGTCGGCACTGGCCGCGCTTCGTGAAGCCACCCACACTTCTTGCACCCCCAGCCCGGTGTGAAACGCTTCGAGGTGGGAGCGCCCTGGCACACCCGCGCCCACGATCCGCAGGGGCCCGTCGGTGCGGGGGGCGAGCCGCTGCGCGGCCAGCAGCGACACGGCGGCCGTGCGCCGCGCCGTCACGGTCGGGCCGTCGAGCAGGGCGGTGCGCTGGCCGGTGACGGCGTCGAACACCACGATGTCGCCCTGGATCGCAGGCAGGCCGCGCGCGGCGTTGTCGGGGATGAAGGTGATGAGCTTGGTGATGGCCACGCGCGCGTCGGCCGCGGGCATCACAAAGTAGCTGCCGCCGCCGGCCAGCGCCTGCACGGTGCGCGCGGGCACCACCACCGTGGGGTCGCGCAGCAGGGCTTCGATTTCGCTGGCCAGCGCCGGGTAGGGCAGGGCCTGGGCCGTTTGCGCCGGGGTGAGTGCAGGTGTCATGCCGTGCAGGCCGTGAGACGGTTCAATCCCGCAAACGGATCACGACGTTTCCCACCGCGCGGCCGGTCTCCACCGCTTCGTGGGCCGCCGCGATGTCGTCCAGCGCAAAGGTTTGCGCCACCGTGTGCCGCAGCTGGCCCGCCTGCAGCAGCGTGTGAAGGTCGGCGATCGCCCTCGCGCGATCGGCGGGCCGCAGCTCGTAGACGATGAAGAAGGTCAGCTGCAAGGAGTTGAACAGCAGCGTGCGGAAATCCACCGACACCTCGCCCGGCTGGTTGGAGCCGTAGCACACCAGCTGGCCGTGGGGTTTCAGGATGCCGTGCGGCAGCAGCGCGGCCGTGCCGCCGAAGTCCATGTCGATCACCACGTCCACGCCGCGTCCTTGCGTGAGCTCGGCCACGCGGGCGGCGACCGCTTCGGTCTTGTAGTCGATCACGTGCGCCGCGCCCGCGTCCTGCGCGTGTCGCTGGCGCTCGGGTGAGCCCGCCGTGCCGATCACGTGCGCGCCCTGCAGCACCGCGAGCTGGGTCACGCAGTGGCCCACGGCGTTGCCCGCGCCAGTGACCAGCACCCTCTTGCCCGCCAGCGGGCCGGCCAGGTGCACGGCCTGCAACGCGGTGAGCGCGGGAATGCCGAAACAGGCGGCCTCGTCAAAACCCACACCGTCGGGCAGCGTCACGGCTTGCGCGGCCGGCAGCACCACGTGTTCGCAGGCGGTGCCCATCGGTCGTTGCCACTGCGCGTTCCACAGCCAGACCCGCTGGCCGATGCGCTCGGGCGGCACACCCGCACCCACGGCGTCGATCACGCCGGCACCGTCGCTGTGCGGCACGATCAGCTCCGCGTTCAGCGGGCGCTTCAGGCGCGACTTCACATCCGACGGGTTGACACCCGAGGTGTGCATGCGCACGCGGACTTCGCCCGCGGCGGGC
>JBKBWW010000005.1:0-59838 GCA_046314475.1 Hydrogenophaga sp. | reverse complement strand
GCACCGGCGCTTCGCTGCCGGGCTTGGGCCACATGTAGGACACGTAGCCCGCACCCGATTTTTTGACCGTGTTGACGAACTCGACGAACAGGTGCTTGCCCGTGGGGTCCTTGTTTTGTGAGAGGTCCTTGCCTTCCAGGTCCGGCTTGATCGGGTGCATCACCATCACGGGCTGCATGTCGTTGATCCAGAAGTACTCGGAGCCGCTGTAACGCAGCGACCGGATGGCGGCCAGCGCAGCGGCCTTGGCTTGCTCGTCGGTCAGCTTGCCCTGCGCCACTTGCGCGTGGAAATGCACCGCGAGGCCGTGCGCGGTCTCCACCGTCTGGCGCACGCCGTTCTGGCGTTCGTCGAGGATCAGGGCTTTTTCCGAGAGGAGGAAGATGGCGAGCAGAACGGCCAGGCCGGCCACGGCGCTGGCCACGAGGAGGCCGAGTCTTTTGGAGACGCCGAGCGAAGTGAGTTGAAACATGGGGACTCCAGTCGAAGAATGCGGGGAATTCCGCTCTATCGACAAACGGCGCACCGGCTGTAGCCGACGAGGGCCTGAATTGGGCCCGTTTGACCGGCCATTTTTGGGGGGTCATGGGCGTAGGGTGAATCCGCTTCGCAAGATGAATCCCCTCGGGGTATATTTTTGGAAACATTGGCAACCGCCGATGGCCCCCGCCACCCGCCCATGCCATTCAGCGTTCGCCACGCCTTTTCAACCTGTTCAGCGTCCGAGCCTTCGGTGTGAACACCCGCGCCCGCCTCATGCCGCTGCTGGTGGCGCTGTTCACGGTGCTGGCGGCAGCGTTCCTGTGGTGGCAATCGGAGCGGTCTCAGGCCATGCTGCAGCAGCAGGTGCTGCTGCAGGCCGAAAAACGCAGCATCTTGCTGGCCGACGCCATGGCCGGGCAGGTCAGCGGCCTGATCACCACGCTGGATCTGCAGTTGCGCGATCTGCGTCGCGAGTGGTTGCGCGACCCCGACGGCTTCGGCGACATTGCGCTGGGCGTGTTGCAGGCCCTGCCGCCCGGTTTTGTGTCCCACATCTCGGTGGCCAATGCCGACGGCTATGTGGTCTACGACAGCCTGGCCACCCCGATCGCCACCTATGTGGGCGACCGCGCACATTTCCAGGCGCAGCGCGACGGCGCTGCCAACGACCGCCTGTTGATCAGCCAGCCGGTGGAGTCGCGCATATCGCAGGGCTGGGCTGTGGTGGTCAACCGCCCCATTTTGAAAGACGGTCGCTTTGACGGCGCGGTGCAGCTGGTGGTGTCGACCACCTTCATCTCGCGCCGGCTGGCGGCGCTTCAACTCTCCGAGCAGGACGTGGTCGCCCTGATCGCACCGAACGGGGCCTTTCTCGCCCGCAGCCTGGACCACCAGGACGCCATGGGCACCAGCGTGCCGGCGGACCGCCCCTTCCTCCTCGACCGCACGGCCTTCAGCGGCAGTTTTCGCACCGAGGGTTTGCTCGATGGCATTGCCCGCACCTACGGCTGGTACCGCCTGCGTGCCACGGGCCTGGTGGTGGCCATCGGCATCGCCGATCAGGCGGTGCTGGCGCCGCTGGCGCCCGCTTTCGAGAGCAACCGGCAGGTGACCGAAGCACTCATCGCGCTGCTGCTGCTCAGTGGCGGCCTGATCACCGCGCTGCTGGTGCACCTGGGGCGCAAGGCCTCGGCGCTGGAGGCCAGCGAGGTGCTGCGGTTGCGGCAGTTCGAGAGCTCACCGCTGGGCATGCTGGTGATGGACACCGCCACCACCCGCTTCGTGGATTGCAACGAGGCAGCCCTGCACATTTACGGCTTTCCATCGCGCGAAGCGCTGCTGGACATGCAGCCGCTGGACATCTCGACACCCTTGCAGCCAGACGGCAGTTCGTCACTGAAGAAGGGGGCTGCTTACGTCCGGCAGGCCCGACGATCGGGCGCCGTGGTGTTTGAATGGCGCCATCGGCGTCCGGACGGCAGCGAGTGGGATGGCGAGGGCCACCTGATGGCGTTCGAGCTGAACGGGCGATCGCTGGTGCAATTCACCATGCAGGACATCACCCTGCGCAAGCGCACCGAGGCGGCCTTGCAGGAAAGCGAGGCGCGGCTGAAAGAGGCGCAGCGCCTGGCCCGCGTGGGCAGCTGGAAGCGCGACATGCTCACCGAGCAGATCACCTGGTCCGAAGAAACCTGCCGCATCTTCGAGTTGGACATCGGTGCCAGCCCCACCTACAAGTTTTTCATCACCAGCGTGCATCCCGACGACCGCGATCTTTTGATCGAGACGTATCAGCGCTCGTACGATGAGCGCGTTCCCTACGAGCTCGTGCACCGCTTGCTCATGCGCGACGGGCGCATCAAGCACGTGCGCATCTCCGGCTTTACCGAATTCGACGGCGATGTGGCGCTGCGCAGCGTGGGCACCGTGCAGGACATCACCGAGGTGCACACCGCCGAAGAAGCGCTCAAGCGCCTGAACGAGGAGCTGGAGCAGCGCGTGGCCGAGCGCACGCGCGAGATGTCGGTGCTCAACCGCGAGCTGGAGGCCTTTGCCTACAGCGTGTCGCACGATCTGCGCACGCCGCTGCGCAGCATCGAGGGTTTTGCCAGCCTGCTGGAGGAAGAGTGTGGCGTGCTGCTCAACGACGAGGGACGGGCCTA
The DNA here is from genome assembly GCA_046314475.1 of Hydrogenophaga sp. GTDB lineage: Bacteria > Pseudomonadota > Gammaproteobacteria > Burkholderiales > Burkholderiaceae_C > Hydrogenophaga. Next base: position 57,193 of record JBKBWW010000005.1, on the reverse strand, counting down.
TGTCAACCGCATCCGCACCTCGTCACGGCGCATGGGCCGGCTCATTTCCGACCTGCTGGCGCTGGCCCACCTGAACCGCACCGAACTGCGCCTGGAGGCGGTGGACCTCACGCGCACGGCGCGCTCGATCTGCCGGGAGCTTGAGACCACCGATCCGGCGCGCCAGGTGCAGTGGCACATCGACGACGGCATGCAGGCATGGGCCGACCGTGGACTGGTGCGGGTGGTGCTGCAGAACCTGCTGGGCAACGCCTGGAAGTACACCGGCCAGACCCCCAACGCCGTGATCGGTTTCAGCCAGGTCACGCAGGCCGACGGCACGGTGGAGTTCTGCGTGCGCGACAACGGCGCCGGCTTCGACATGGTCTACGCCAGCCAGCTGTTCGAGCCCTTCAAGCGCCTGCACGCCCACCACGAATTCGAAGGCTCGGGCGTGGGCCTGGCCACGGTGCACCGCGTGATCGAGCGGCATGGTGGGCGGGTGCGCGGCGAAGGCGCGGTGGGCCGCGGCGCCGCCTTCTACTTCAGCCTGCCCTAGCCGAGGCCGGCAGGCCGAACACAGCGTCGAAGGCCCAGTTGAACGCGAAGGTGTAGACGAGGAAAAAGACCACGAGGGCCAGGTCCATCACCAGGGCTTGCCACAGGCCGATGCCCAGCCACCAGGCGATCAGCGGCACCAGCATCAGCACCAACCCGGCCTCGAAGACCACGGCGTGCGCCACCCGGCGTTTCACGCTGCGGCCCTTCACCGGCTGGCGCGCTTCCCAGCGCTCGAAGAGGCTGTTGAACACGAGGTTCCACACCACGGCCACGGCCGAGGTGGCGGTGGCCAGCGCGCCGCTGGCCACCAGGCTCTCGCCCGACATCAGCATCAGGCCCCGGCCGGCCAGGGCGATGGCCAGCACCGCGTAGAGGCTGCTGTAGACGACCCGCCGCCAGATCCCCGGCAATGTGGACACGCTCACTCAGAGCGGGTCGTGCAGGGCTTTGGACAAGGCCGCGATGTTGGCCGCGCTGGGCACCTGCGGCTTCATCTCGTCCTCGGCGGCGGTGGCGTTTTCGTGCGCCTGGATGGCGTTGACCATGTCGTACTGCGTCTCCCACACCAGGGTCTTGCCCGGTGGGCAGAGGTCGCGCACGGTGCCGAACCAGTAGTAGCCGTCGTTGCCGCCGAAGAGCTTGTCGATGCCGCCGGCATCACCGGTTTTCAGGCCGTGGGCCGACAGGATCTGGGTGAGTTTGTGGTGGGAGACGGAATAAGGCATGGGAAGCGGTGTTTGTGTGGGCCGGCGAGTGTACCGAAACCCGCGCCTCGCTGCAGGCCGTTCAGCCCAGGACGTGCTGTGCCAGACCCACGTACAGCGGAATGCCCACCACGATGTTGAACGGGAAGGTGATGCCCAGCGACATGCCGAAATACAAGGCAGGCTGGGCCTCGGGGACGGCGTGGCGCAGCACCGCGGGCACGGCGATGTAGGAGGCGCTCGCGGCCAGCACCATCAGCAGCGCGGCGTTGCCCGCGCCGACGCCGGCGGCCGCCGCCAGGCCCAGCGCCAGCGCGGCGTGGGCCAGCGGCGCCAGCACCGCGTAGGCCAGCAGCCAGAGCGGCTTGCCCTTGAGTTCGCCCAGGTTGCGCGCGGCCATCAGGCCCATGTCGAGCAGGAAGAAGGCCAGCATGCCCTTGAACAGGTCGGTGGAAAAAGGCGCCATCACCGCCTCGCCGGCCTCGCCCGTGACCATGCCGATCACCATGGCGCCCAGCAGGAGCAGCTGCGCGCCGTCGGTGAACGACTCGTGCAGCACCTTGCCCAGCCGAATCGGTGAACCGTTGCCCGCACCGAGGGCGAGTGCGCCGCCACCGGCCGCGCCGACCGCTGCTTGCTGACGCAGGCTGTTGGCGAACAGCACCGCCATGATGATCGCGGGCGACTCCATCAGCGCCATGGCCGCGGCCATGTGGCCGCCGAACGGGGTGCCCTGGTTTTCCAGGAACTGCACCGCCGTGATGAAGGTGACGGCACTGACCGAGCCGTAGGTGGCGGCGATGGCGGCCGCATCGAACCCGCCCAGGCGCTGCTTGAGCAGCTGGTAGCTGACGGCCGGGATGACGATGGCCAGCAGCACGGCCAGACCCAGGGTGGTGGCCACCTCGGGCGTGAGCCCCGATTTCGCGAGCGAGAAGCCGCCCTTGAGGCCCAGGGCCATCAGCAGGTAGAGCGAGAGAAAGCGCGAGATCTGGGGCGGGATTTCCAGGTTGGATTTGACGGTGCCGGCGAGCAGGCCGAAGACGAAGAACAGGATGGCGGGGTCGAGCAGGTTGGGCATGGCCGCGATGCTAGGGGCGTTGGTCGATAATCAAAAATCAATTCTTCTGATGGTTTTCATCGAGCAAAGGCTATGAATTTCACTTTCAGGCAACTCCGGCTCTTCCTGGCGCTGGCGGAACACAAGAGCATCACGGCGGCGGCGCGGGCTTGCCATGTCACGCAGCCCACGGTGTCCATGCAGCTCAAGGAGCTGGCCGACGCGGTGGGCCTGCCGCTCTATGAGCAGATCGGCAAGCGGCTGTTTCTCACCGAGGCCGGTGAGGCCCTGGTGGACACCGCGCGGTTGATGGAAGACGACTGGGCGGCGTTCGAGCAGCGCATCGACGCCATGAAAGGCCTCACGCGCGGGCGCTTGCGGTTGGCGGTGGTGAGCACGGCCAAGTACTTCGTGCCGAGCCTGCTGGGCAGCTTTTGCGACGCGCACCCCGAGATCGACATCGCGCTGGAGCTGCTCAACCGCGACGCGGTGGTGGAGCGGCTGCGCCACAACCGCGACGACCTCTACATCATGTCGATGCCGCCGCCGGACATCGAGCTGGAGAAACACGCCTTTCTGCCCAACCCGCTGGTGGTGATCGCGTCGGCGTCGCACCGCTGGGCGCAGCGCCGCCGCCTGGCGCTCGCGGATCTGTCGGCGGAGCGCTTCATCATGCGCGAGCGGGGTTCGGGCACCCGCCTGGCCTGCGATGCGCATTTCGCGGCACAGGGCTTTGTGCCGCAGGTGCGGCTGGAACTGGGCAGCAACGAGGCCATCAAGGAGGCGGTGGCCGCCGGCATGGGCCTGGCGGTGGTGTCGCGCCACGCGCTGGCCACGCCGCTGGCCGACGCGCGCCTGGTCGAGCTGCCGGTGGCGGGCTTTCCGGTGCAATCCAACTGGTGGACGCTCTACCCGCGCGGCAAACGCCTGTCGCCGGTGGCCACGGTGTTTCTGGAGCACATCGAGCTCACCGCGCGCCGCGGCTACGACCAGCGTCTGAAAAAACGGATCTGACACCCGCGCCCGACCCCAGCGACGCGCCTCAGGCCTGCAGCACGCTGGACAGATCGAAGCTGCTGCGCTGACCCACGTCCTGCCGGTTGGCCGCGAGCCAGCGGTCGGCCGCGTCCACGCCGAGGTCGTGCAGCTGCGACAGAAACGCCCACTGCGTGTTGGTCTTGCTGTCGGCGCCCAGCGGCGCGAGCGATTCACCGCCGTCGATCATGTGCACGCGCAGGTCCTGCACGCGCTGGAACAGGGGCGGGCCGCCGGGGTGGCGTTCGTTGCCCACCAGTTGCTGCATGAGCGCCAGCGTGCGCATTTCCTTGAGCAGGCTGGCGTTGAAGGTCACTTCGTTGATGCGGTCCAGGATGTCGCTGGCGTGCCGGGGCACGGTCTCACGCTGCACCGGGTTGATCTGCACCAGCAGCAGATCGTCGGCCGGGCTGTCGGTGATGAGCGGCAGCAGCGAGGGATTGCCCGCGTAGCCGCCGTCCCAGTACGCCTCCCCTTCGATCTCCACCGCCTGGAACAAGAGCGGCAGGCAGGCCGAAGCCATCACCATGTCGGCGGTGAGTTCGTGCTGGCCGAACACACGCAGCTGGCCGGTGCGCACCTGGGTGGCGGCGATGAAGAGCTGCGTCTTGTGGCAGGCGCACACCCGCTTGAAGTCCACCGTCTCCACGAGCACGTCGCGCAGCGGGTTGAGGTTGAGCGGGTTGAGCTGGTAGGGCGAGAGCTGGCTGCCCAGGGCTGCGTTGAACTGTTTGAATGGCGCCAGCCACGGGGCCATGAGCGCCTGCGCCGGTGCAAACGCCGCGCCCAGCGGGCTGCTCTGCAGTGTGTGGAAGGGCGAGATTTCCGCCACGCGGGTCCAGAACTCGCGCAGCACGCGCCGCGCGCCGGCGCGTCCGCCGTCCATGAGGCCGGCGGCCAGCGCCACCGCGTTCATGGCGCCGGCGCTGGTGCCGCTGATGGCCGTGATTTCCAGCCACTCTTCTTCCAGCAGGCGGTCGAGCACACCCCAGGTGAAGGCGCCGTGGGAGCCACCGCCTTGCAGGGCGAGGTCGATCGGGAGTTTGCCGCTGGCGGTGCGGGGGGCGGGCTTGCGTTTCGTGCGGTGTCGGGTGGTCATGGTCGGCATGGGGAGTCGGTTTTGTGCATTGCACCATGTTCCCCATGCCCTTGGCGGGCGTCTGGGACAATCGCGCTTTGCCTCCTGATCCGCCCGCGCTGCATGTCCACCACCACCCTTGAACCCACCGCCGACGAAGCGCCCCTGCTCCCCACCGGCCCTTTGGCGCGCGAGGCCCTGGCCCTGGCCGCGTTCGACCACGTGGTGGCGCACGCCAGCGGTTACCGCGCCCGGTCGGGGCAGCGCGAGATGGCGGCGCACATCGCGCACACGCTCTCGGGCGTGACACCGGGTGACGACTCGGTGGCCAGCGACGCGGCCCTGCCCGCGCGCGGCATCGCGGTGGTGCAGGCCGGCACCGGCGTGGGCAAGTCGGCGGCGTACGCCTCCACCGTGATTCCGCTGGCCTTGGCGCAACAAAAGCGCGTGATCATCTCCACCGCCACTGTGGCGCTGCAGGAGCAGCTGATCGCCAAAGACCTGCCGGCCCTGGCCGCCACGCTGCCGCAGCCGTTCAGCTTCGCGCTGGCCAAGGGGCGCGGGCGCTACGTGTGCCGCCTGAAGCTGGACCAGCTCAGCGGCGGTGACGCGGCCAGCGCCGACCTGTTCGAGAGCGACGACGCACCTGCCGACACCAGCGCCTCGGGTGTGGCCGCGCGCGCCGTGGCCTCGGCGTCTGCGGCAGCGCGCTGGCAGGAACGCGGCGTGCAGTACACCGCCTGGGCGAACGCGCTGGACGGCGGCAGCTGGGACGGCGACCGCGACCGCCTCGACGAACCCCCCGAGGGCAGCCTGTGGAGCCCGGTGGCGGCCGAGCGCCACACCTGCACCGCGCGCCACTGTCCGAGCTACAACAGCTGCAGCTACTACCAGGCGCGCGCCAAACTGGCGCAGGCGCAGGTGATCGTGGTCAACCACGACCTGCTGCTCTCCACGCTCGGCCTGCACGCGCTGCCCGCGCCGCAAGACTGCTACGTGGTGTTCGACGAAGCGCACCACCTGGGCTCGGTGGCGCAGGGGCAGTTCACCGCCTCCATGGACCTCATGCGCAGCAACTGGCTGGACAAGCTGCCGCGCGCGGTGGACGAGGTGGCCGGTGCGCTGGACGCGCGGCCCACCTCGGACGTGGCGCAACTCGCCAAGGATTTGAAGACCGCGCAGGGTGAACTGGCGCGCCTGGCCATGCAGCGCATCGGCGCGTTGCCGGCTTGGGCCCAGCTGACTGGGCGATCCCACACGTCCGTTCGCCCTGAGCTTGTCGAAGGGCTCTCCGGGTCGGCGCGCGCAGGGCTTCGACAAGCTCAGCCCGAACGGAAATCGGCTCAGCCCGAACGGTGGGGTGACGCCCCGCCCATCGTCGACCGCTTCGACGGCGGCGCGCTGCCGCCCGAATGGACCGAGGTGGTGGCGCAGATGCACGCCAACGCCAGCGCGCTGCTCAAGGTGTTTGAAGCGTTGGCCACGCAGCTCAAAGCCAACGCGCGCGAGAACCCGAGCGACGCCGCGCGCTGCGCCAAGCTCTACAGCCGCCTGGGCGTGCTCGCGCCGCGCCTGCAGAGCGCGCAGGAAACCGCCACGCTGTGGATGCAGGCGCCCACCGACGGCCAGCCGCCGCTGGCCAAGTGGCTGGAGGCCGGCATCCACCACGGTCTGGTCACGCTCACCGCACACGCCTGCCCGCTGCAACCCGGCAGCCTGCTGCGCAACCATTTGTGGAACAAGGTGCGCGCCGCGGTGGTCACCTCGGCCTCGCTCGTGACCTGCGGCAACTTCGACCACTTTTTGCACGAGTCGGGCCTGGCGTATGACGACGCGGTGGCCGCGCGCGAGGTGCAGAGCCCGTTCGACCACAAGCGCCAGGGCCGCCTGGTGGTGGTGCAGACCGTGGCCGATCCCAAGGACGTGGAGGGCTACACGCGCGAGATGCTGACCTCGCTCATGGAAGACCTGCGCGAGGTGAAACGCGGCGCCCTGGTGCTGTTCACCTCACGCGCCCAGATGCGCCAGGCGCAAGGCCTGCTGGAGCGCGGTGAACACGGCGCGCTGCGCGACCGTGTGCTGGTGCAGGGCGAAGCCTCGCGCACCGTGCTGCTGCGCCGCCACGCCGAGCGTGTGGCCGAGGGCCAGCCTTCCATCCTGTTCGGTCTGCAGTCGTTCGGCGAAGGCCTCGACTTGCCGGGCGAGTTGTGCGAGTGGGTGTTCATCACCAAGCTGCCGTTTGCCTCGCCCAGCGACCCGGTGGGTCAGGCGCGCGCCGACTGGCTCAAGAGCCAGGGCCGCGACCCCTTCAGCGAACTCGTGGTGCCCGCCACCGGCGCGCGCCTGCTGCAGTGGACCGGCCGCGCCCTGCGCAGCGAGACCGATGAGGCCGTGGTGGTCTGCTACGACGCGCGCCTGCTGCGCCAGAGCTACGGCCGGCGCATGTTGCAGGGCCTGCCGCCGTACCGGCTGCAGCGGCGTGTGGGCGGTGTGACCACCGACGTGTGAAGCGACGCGTCGGCGCTCAGGGCGCGAAGGTCCGCATGCACCGGGCTGGCGCCGGGCTGCCGCGCAAGTCCAGATCGCCGGTGAAAAAGGTCGGTCCGTACACACCCACGCGTACCATGTTGGCCCCATGCAATCCGGTGCGCCGGCTGTAGGTGGAGCTCCAGTAGATCAGGGTGTAGGGGCCCGCCAGGCCCATGTCGTACAGGCGCGAGCGCAGGTTGTCCGGTACCAAGGGCGCTGCCTGCGTGCCGCACAAGGTTCCGGTGCTGCCGTTGTCGTAACTCAGCTCGCAGACGGCGGGCAGGTACCAGTCGGCAACACCGCCCTGCCGACTGTCGGCACAGGCTGCCGCCGCGAAACTCCGGTCACTGGTCGTGAACTGCGCCAGGATGCGTTGGGTGTTGCAGCGCCCGTCGGTGGCGCCGTTGCAATCCCCCTGCGCCGCTGTCGAGTCGGGGTAGATGCCCGCCACCACGGCGTCCACCGGGCTCCAGTGCACCGGTGCGATTTCCGCTGTGGCCACGGTCTTGCCGCCGATGCCACCGGTCACGGGCGTGGTGTCGTCCATGCCGATCACGTACCCGCCCTCGTGCACGCTGCCGTGGCCGAGCACGCTGACCGCCACGTTCAGAGCGTCGGCGTTGTCGGCGGTGATGGCCACGTCGCCCGGCACTGGCGCCAGGTCGCCCGGTGCCGCCGACGGTGTCGCCCCGGGCGTGATCAGCAGCAGGCAGGAGGCGCCGGGCAGCAACTCGCTCGGGCAGGTGGTGCGCAGCGAAGTCCCGGCAGGCAGCTGGGTGGCGTTGGCCCGCAGCGCGGTGGCGGCCTGCGGCCCCTGGTTGGTCACCGTGATGAGCCGGGCTGTTCCTGAGACCGCCAGCGCCAAGGTGGGGGCGGTGGTCTCCAGCAGCGCCGGTGGACCACTGGCGCCGCCGCAAGCGGCGAGCAGGCTGATGGAGAGGGCGACGGTGGTCAGGCGAATGGGGCTGTACATGGGGTGCTCCAGCAAGAGGAATGGATGGGTTTCACTCTATGCATCGGCGCTCGCGATACCATCCGCCCGGCACCCGATGGCTTGCGCGCCGTTGAACCATTTGTCTCCCCTCTCCCTCCCACACCCCATGATCTACGCCAGCCTCAAACTCATCCACGTCCTGTCCATCGTCTTGTGGATCGGCGGCATGTTCTTCGCCCACGCCTTCCTGCGCCCGGCGGTGCAGTTTCTGGAACCCCCGCTGCGCATCCGCCTCATGCACGGGGTGCTCCAGCGCTTCTTCACCACCGTCCAGGTGGTGGTCTTGCTGGTGCTGTTCTCGGGCTTGTGGATGATCGGCCGCGTGGCCAAGGAAACCGTGCAGGCCGGCCTGCCGTTCAACATGCCGCTGGGCTGGACCGTGATGGCCACACTGGGCATCCTGATGATCGTTGTCTTCGGCCACATCCGCTTCGCGCTGTTCAAGCGCCTCTCGCGCGCCGTGAGCGCGAGCGACTGGCCCGCTGGTGGTGCCGCGCTCGCCTCGATCCGCACCTGGGTTGGCGTCAACCTGATCCTGGGCGTGGCCACCATCGCGGCGACGTTGTTGCTGGGCTGAACAGCCCGGGTTTTCCCTGTAGGTAGCGAGCTACCACCCGCCCGCAGGCCGGGCGCGCAATACTGCTTTTCACACCCGCAAGCCCTGCGGGTGCGAGACCCCAAAAAGCAGGAGACAACATGCGCGTCATCGCCATCCAGGGGGCCACCCCCACCGTTGCCACGGCCAGCGCTTGCAACGAAGACGTGGGCGAAGTGCCCCAGATGAACCTGCCGCTGGCGCGGCGCGAATTCCTCAAGGGATCGGGCGTGCTCATGGGCACGCTGGTCACCGGCAGCTTGCTCGCCAGCCTCGCCCCCTCGCCGGTGTGGGCGGTCGAGCTCAAGGTGTTGAGCCAGGCCGAGGGTGAAGCCCTCATGGCCATGGGCCGCGTGCTCTACCCGCACGACAAACTGCCCGATGCGGTGTACGCGTTGCTGGCCAAAGACCTCGACGCCAAGGCCGCGGGCGACGCCGGTGCGGCCAAGATGCTCAAGGACGGCATCGCCGCCTTGAACAAGGCTGCCAACGGCGACTTCACCAAAGCCGGCAAGGCGAAAAGGCTGCAGGTGGTCAAGGCCATGGAAGGCCAACCGTTCTTCGGCACCGTGCGCGGCCAGTGCGTGACCTCGCTCTACGACAACGACATGGCCTACGCCACCTTCGGCTACCCCGGCTCGGCCTGGGAGAAGGGCGGCTACATCACGCGCGGGTTTCAAGACCTGAAGTGGTTGCCGGCGCCCACCGCGCAGGCCAGCCCCGCTGCCGATCTCTGATTCCCCCGGCTTACCCCACGAGTTCAACACGAGGCGGCCGGGCCAGCGCGCGCACCGGGACGCTCCAGGAGACACACATGACAACGTTTGCACACAGCGACGACTCGGTCGTCGTCATCATCGGTTCGGGCGCGGGCGGCGGCACGCTGGCCAACGAGTTGTGCCAGAAGGGCATCAAGGTCGTGGTGCTGGAAGCGGGCGCTGCGCAGAGCAACGCCAGCTTCATCAACGACGAATGGAAGTCGTTCAGCCAGCTGGCCTGGCTGGACACCCGCACCACCTCGGGCAGCTGGCGCGTGGCGAAAGACTTCGCTGGCCTGCCGGCCTGGATCTGCAAGACCGTGGGCGGCACCACCACCCACTGGGCCGGCGCTTCGCTGCGTTTCCAGGAACACGAGTTCCGCACGAAAACGGTCTATGGCGAGATCAAGGGCGCCAACCTGCTCGACTGGCCCATCACCCTCAAGGATCTGGAGCCCTGGTACGCCAAGGCCGAAGACAAGATGGGCGTGACGCGCACCCACGGCATTCCGGGTCTGCCCGGCAACAACAACTTCAAGGTGATGTACAACGGCGCCTCCAAGCTCGGCTACAAGGACGTGCACACCGGCAACATGGCCATCAACAGCCAGCCGCGGGATGGGCGCGGGCGCTGCCTGCAGCTGGGGTTCTGTTTCCAGGGCTGCAAGAGCGGCGCCAAGTGGAGCACGCTCTACACCGAGCTGCCCAAGTGCGACGCCACCGGCAACTTCGAGCTGCGCACCGAAGCCCACGTGACCCGCATCGAGCACAACCCCGCGGGCAAGGTGACCGGTGTCGTGTACTTCGACAAGGACAAAAAAGAACAGCGCCAGAAGGCCCGCATCGTCTGCGTGGCGGGCAACTCCATCGAGACACCGCGCCTGCTGCTGCTCTCGGCCTCCAGCCTGTTCAAGGACGGCCTGGCCAACAGCTCGGGTCAGCTGGGCCGCAACTACATGCGCCACATGACGGGCTCGGTGTACGCCGCCTTCAAGGAGCCGGTGCACATGTACCGCGGCACCACCATGGCCGGCATCGTGCGCGACGAGGCCAGGCACGACACCAAGCGCGGTTTTGCCGGCGGCTACGAACTGGAAACGCTCGCGCTGGGCGTGCCCTTCATGGCCGCTTTCCTGAACCCCGGTGGCTGGGGCGCCGACTTTGCGTGGTGGATGGAGCGGTACACCCAGCTCGCCGGCATGTGGCTGGTGGGCGAAGACATGCCGCGCGAGAGCAACCGCATCACGCTCAACGACAAGGTCAAGGACCAGTGGGGCAACGCCGTGCCCAACGTGCACTTCGACGACCACGACAACGACATCGCCATGCGCAACCACGCGTTCACGCAGGGTGAGCGCATCTACCAGGCGGCTGGTGCCATCAAAACCTTTCGCACGCCGCCCTACCCGAGCACGCACAACATGGGCACCTGCCGCATGAGCGCGCGCAAGCAGGACGGTGTGTGCAACGCCTGGGGCCAGACGCACGACATCACCAACCTGTTCATCAGCGACGGCAGCCAGTTCACCACCGGCGGCGCGGAAAACCCCACGCTCACCATTGTTACGTTGGCGATCCGTCAGGCGGACTACATTGCGCAGCAGATGACGGCGAGAGCAATTTAGGCCCCCACGCTCCCCCGCTGCGCGAGGTCCGCTGCCCCCCGAGGGGGCTGAGCCTGCCTTGGGGCGGCCCGGCGGCAGTCTCGGGGCCCCCACGCTGCGTCGCTTTACGGATCGCTTTCCACTCCCACACATCGCAGGAGATCACCATGTGCGAATTTTTCGTCAAGGCCGACCCGATCCAGTACGAGCAGCGTTCGCGCACGGTGCGTGTGCACGGCGTGCTCACCAGCATCCGGCTGGAGAACATGGTGTGGGACTTGCTGGCCGAGATGGCCGAGGACGAGGGCTGCACCACCAATGCGCTGATCGCGCAGTTCCACGACGAGATCCTGGCGCACCGGGGAGAGGTGCCCAACTTCGCGTCGTTCCTGCGCGTGACCTGCATGCGCTACATGCGCCGACGCATGATGGCGCTGGAGAAGCAGCAGAGCGAGTCGCGGGCGCCGGCCTTGCAGGTGGCGGCCAGTGAAGCGCTTACCACACCGCTGCAAGGCACCGGCACCGACGGGCGCGGCGCCTTGCGCCCGACCTTCTCACCGGTGGTCTCGCCGATCCGCGCCCGTTGAATTTTTTCGTTTTTTTTGAGGACCCTTGATGAGCTTCACCACCGAACACCTGCCTGGCGTCTGCGCCCAACCCAGCGACGCCTCGCGCGGTTTTGTGTTCAACCACAGCATGCTGCGCGTGAAAGACCCGGCCGTGGCGCTGGACTTCTACACCCGCGTCATGGGCATGCGCCTGCTGCGCAAGCTCGATTTTCCCGAGATGTCGTTCTCGCTGTACTTCCTGGCCCGGCCGGAAGACGGTGCGGCGCCGGACGACGTGGGCGCGCGCACCAGCTGGACCTTCAGCCAGCGCGGCGTGCTGGAGCTCACCCACAACTGGGGCACCGAGAGCCAGGCCGACTTCAAGTACCACGACGGCAACGCGCAACCGCAGGGCTTTGGCCACCTCTGTTTTTCGGTGCCCGACCTGGCCGCCGCTGTGGCCTGGTTCGACGAAAACCAGGTGCCCTACGTGAAGCGGCCCGATCAGGGCAAGATGAAAAACGTGGCCTTCATCAAAGACCCGGACGGCTACTGGATCGAGATCGTGCAGCCGGACCTGCTGGCCCAGCTGGGCGGCTGATCAGACCCCGGGCGGGGCAATGCGCTCGCCCCACATGCGCCGCCACAACCAGTCGAGCGAGGCGCCGATGTCGGGCCGCCGACCTTCGAGCGTGGGGCGGTGCCCGCCGTTGGCGCGAGCTGCCTCCGTACCCAGATTGAAGTGGAAGGTGTAGCTGGGCTCCTGGCCCATGCGCAGGTCGGTCACGAACAGCCTCCCCCCGGTTTCCGACACGCTGTAGAAGCCGTGCGTGAATGTGGCCATGCGCGCCACCGAAGGCTCGTCGGCGTGGCGCTCCAGCAGGCCGGCGCCTCGCTCATGCCGCGTCCAGGTGATCGGCCGCGCGTCATCCAGCAGCGAGTAGTGGCCTTCCAGGTAGTGCGTGGGCGTGGTGGCCACCAGGCGCCACAGCACGGTGTTGAACGGCGAGGGCGTGACCAGCAGGCCGGAGGCTTGAATGCCGTCTTGCTGCAGCGAAGCGCGTGCCATTTGCGTGGCGTGCTGCTGTGCACCCACGCTCCAGACGAGGTAGAGCGAGCTGACAACGAGCCCGGCCACGTTCCAGTTCAGACCCCGGGTGTTCTTCAGCCGCAGCGCGGCGACCACGCCCACGATCAGCGGCACGGTGTAGAGCGGGTCGATGATGAAGACGCTGCCCACGCCATACGGGTGGTCGGTGAAGGGCTGCAGCAGCTGGGTGCCGTAGACCGTCATCGCGTCGAGCAGCGGGTGCGTGATGAGCACCAGCCACAGGGCGAGCCACCAGCGCTTGAACAGCACCGCTTCGCTGTGGACGCGCGAGACGATCCAGGCCAGCACCGGCGCGGCCAGCGTGAGGATGAAAAGCGCGTGGCTCTCGGCCCGGTGGCGCGTCATGTTGAGGATGGCGTCGCCGTGGTCGATGAAGGCATCGAGGTCGGGCAGGGTGCCGCCGATGGCGCCCCACAGCGCCGCTTTCCACACCGCCGTGCGCCGGCCCATCACGGCCACGCCGACGGCGGAGCCCAGTGCAATCTGAGTCAGTGAATCCATGGGCGCGAGCTTAAGCGCGGCGGCAGAGCCCCGTGGCCTGCGCGGGCTTTTCAGGGCCGGGTTCTAGGCCTGGACAACGATGGGGAAGGTGGCTCGAACGCCATCGCTCCCCGCAGTGAACGGCACGGTGAGCGCCGCGCGTGCTTCGTCGTTGAGCCGCCGCCACAGGCCATCGCGCTCATTGCCCGGGTCACCCGCCACATACAGCTGCGTGGTCAGCAATTCCCTGCGGTCCAGCTTCACCTTCACGTGGATGTGCGGCGTGCGCCCGGTGTATTGCACGGGGCGGATGGTGCGGAAGCGGTAGCGCCCGTCGCGACCCACGGTGACCTTGCCGAAGCCCTGAAACGCGGGGTCGGCGCGGCCGCCATCGCCCGGGTGGTGGTAATGGCCGGCGTGGTCGCACTGCCAGATTTCGACCGCCGCACCCGACACGGGCACACCCGCCAGATCGACCACCGTGCCCTCGACCCAGGCCGGCTGGCCCTGGCCGTAGTTCACGTTGCCGTTTTTCAGCAGGTCTGCGTCGCTGTCGGCCGGCAGGGCGACCGGGTAGAACGGGCCTTCGGTCTGGTTGGGGGTGGGGCGCAGGTTTTTGGCCTGTGCCAAGGCCGACGGCAACCAGGCCGGGGCGGCGAGGGCGGCGGCGCTGGCGATCAACAGGTGGCGGCGGTTGGAGGGCTGGTTCATGGTGGTGGCCCGGCAGGGATTTGCAGATCCAGCGAGACGCCCCGCGTTTCATGGTCGTCGGGATCGCTGGGGTTGGTCGTCTCTTGGAAGCCGAGCGAGCGCGCAAGTTCCAGCATGCCGCGGTTGATACGCAGCACCGTGCCAACGATGCGCTGCGTGCCGCGCGAACGCAGATGCTCGATCAGCTTGCTCATGAGCTTGTGGCCCAGACCGCTGCCCTTGAGGTCGGAACGCACGATCACGCCGAACTCGGCGCCGATGTTGTCCGGGTCGATCGCCGCGCGCACCGCGCCCAGCGTTTCCTCCGTGCCGTCGGCGCCGATGCGGGTGGCGATGAAGGCCATTTCGCGTGCGTAGTCGATCTGCGTCAGCCGGGCCAGCTCGCTGTGTTCGATGTGGCGGCGGCTGTAGAACACGCGCAAGCGGATGTCTTCCGGGTCGAGTTGCTCCAGGAAAACGCGGTGCTGTGGCTCGTCTTCCGGGCGGATCGGGCGCAGCGTGACCGGCTGGCCCTGCCAGTCCCACGTCTCCACCAGTTCTTGCGGGTAGGGCTGGATGGCGAAATGGTCGGCGCCAGCGGGACGTTTGGCCGAGACTCGCACCCGCGCATCCAGCGCCACCGCGCCTTCGTGGTTGGCCAGCAGCGGGTTGATGTCGAGCTCGGCGAGTTCGGGCACGTCGGCCAGCAGCTGCGACACGCTCACCAGCACCTGCGCGATGGCGTCCAGGTCGGCGGCGGGTTCGTCGCGGTAGCCGCGCAGCAGTTTCGCCACGCGGGTGCGCGCGATCTGGGCGAGTGCCAGCGTGGTGTTCAGCGGCGGCAGGGCCAGGGCGGTGTCGGCCAGCACCTCCACCGCCACACCGCCCTGGCCGAACAGGATGGTGGGGCCGAACACCGGGTCGACGCTGGCGCCGACGATGAGTTCGTGTGCGTGCTGCTTGCGCACCATGGTCTGCACGGTGAAACCTTCCACCTTGGCATCGGGTCGCTGTTCGCGAACGCGCGCCAGCATGGTCGCGCAGGCCTCGCCCACCTCGGCCGCGCTGCCCACGTTCAGGCGCACACCACCCACGTCGGACTTGTGCGAGATGTCGAACGACAGGATCTTGAGCGCCACCGGGTAGCCCAGTGCGTCGGCGGCTGATTGCGCTTCTTGCGCGCTGGGTCCCACGACGCGCGTGGCCACCACCGGCAGACCGGCGGCTTCCAGCAGGTCCTTGGCCTCGGGTTCGGTGAGCAGCTCGCGCCCGCTGGCCAGCACGCCATTCACGATGGCCCGGATGCGCGGCAGGTCCACCGCGTGCACCGCGCTGCGGGCGGGTGGTGTCTGCAGCAGCTCGGTCTGGTGCACGCGGAAGGTGCGCAGCAGCGAGAAGGCGCGCACCGCTTCTTCGGGCGTGTTGAAGTCGGGCACCCCCGAAGCGCGAAACAGCGCGCGCGCCTGCGCCACCGCCGCGTCGCCCAGCCAGCAACCCAGCACGCGCTTCGGGCTGGCGCTGGCCAGCGGCAGCAGGGCTTGCGCGATCTCCAGGCTGGGCACGATGGCGGTGGGCGCGTGGATGAACAGCACCGCACTCTCGGTGTCGTGCGCCAGCGCCTCCAGCGCCTGCACATACCGCGTGGCCGGTGCGTCGCCAATGATGTCCACCGGGTTGGCGTGCGACCAGTTGGCGGGCAGCACCGCGTCGAGCCGGGTTTTCAGTTCCTCGCTGAGGGTGGCCAGCGGCACGGCCTCAGAAGCGGCGGCGTCGGCCGCCATCACGCCGGCGCCACCGCCGTTGGTGAGCACGATCAGCTGGTCGGCGCGGTTGCCGTGGAAGCGCGAGAGCGTCTCGGCCGCGAGAAACAGGTCTTGCAGGGTGTTCACGCGCAGCATGCCGGCACGCGCGATCGCCGCGTCGAACACCGCGTCCGACCCCGCGAGCGCGCCGGTGTGCGAGGCGGCGGCCTGTTGGCCGGCGGCCGAGCGACCGGCCTTGACGACGATCACCGGCTTGTTGCGCGCCGCGGCGCGCGCCGCCGACATGAACTTGCGCGGCTCTTCGATGCTTTCGATGTAGAGCAGGATGGCGCGCGTCTTTGGGTCGCTGCCCAGAAAGTCGAGCATGTCGCCGAAGTCCACATCGGCGCGTTCGCCGAGCGAGACGAAGTGCGAGAAACCGATGCCACGCGAGCCGGCCCAGTCGAGCATGGCGGTGACCAGCGCGCCCGACTGCGACACAAACGCCAACTCGCCCGGCAACGCGCCGGTGTGCGCGAAGCTGGCGTTGAGCCCGAGGTGCGGCACCAGCATGCCGATGCAGTTGGGGCCGAGGATGCGCAGCGTGTGCACACGCGCGGCGTCGAGCATGGCCTGCTTCTGCGCAGCGCTGAGCCCGGCGGTGAGCACGATGGCGGCGCGGGTGCCGCGCGCGCCGAGTTCGGTGATCAGCTGCACGACGGTGCTTGCCGGCGTGCACAACACGGCCAGCTCGGGCGCCGCGGGCAGCTCGGCCACCGAGGCGAAGGCCTTCACGCCGCCGAGCTCGGCGTGTTGGGGGTTGACCGCGTAGAGCGCGCCCTTGAAGTCCCCGTTGTTCAGGTTGCGCCACACGGTGCCGCCCACGCTGGCGGGCCGCATCGAGGCCCCGATCACCGCCACGGAGGCGGGCGAGAAGAGGGCGTCGAGGTGGCGGATGCTCATGGTGCTGGGCGGTCGGGTTCGGTGGGTTCCACGGATTCGGTGGCGGCGCCGCTGGTGCGGTTCGACGCCATCCAGGCCAGCAGCGAAGAACGCATGGCTTCTTCCACCGACATGTCGATGGGTGTGATCCAGCTGCGCGGCACGAACACGGTGTAGCCACCGATCATGTAACCCATGGGCAGGTACACGGCCACCTGGTCCAGCTCGGCCAGCGCGGGGGGCAGGCCTTGCATGTTCTGGCGCGTGACCAGGCCGACGATGGACATCTCGTTGCCCGGCATGCGCAGCACCACCACCGCCTGCTGCTGCGTTTCCTTGTGGGGGGAGAAGTAGTCCGCAAAACTCTTGAGCGACGAATAGATGCTCTTGACCACCGGCAGGTTGGTGAAGGGCAGTTCGATCCACGACAACCAGCGCGCCACATTGGGCTGCGAGATCAGGAAACCCAGGCCAAGGATGAGCCCGGCGCCCAGCACGATGCCCAGGCCAGGCAAATAGAAGTCGCCGATGAAGGGCCGGAGCAACCAGATGGCGATCGACTCGATCCAGGCCACGGTGAGGTAGAGCACGTAGACCGTGAGGGCGAGCGGCAGGAAGGTGATGAGGCCGCGGAAGAAGTACTGGGTGATCGGTTTCATGGGGGCCTTGGAGGGACCTCGCGCAGGCAGTGCGCGAGAGCGTTGGTCAGCATAGCAGTCCGTTTTGCGCAGAAGTGTGACGACCGTCGGTGCGCCGGCCCACCTTGCATCCGCGGACAATGGCCCCATCTTCGCGACGTTTGGCCCGGAAACCGGTGTGGGCTGGATCGGTGCACAGCCTGCCCGCGGAACCAACACCGGCCCTTGGGGCTCTGTCATCCATGAACGGTTTATTCGACTTCTTTGCCCGCTTGGTGCGCGGCATTCTCAAACTCGTGCTCGGCGTCGCCGCGCTGGTGTTCGTGCTCAGCCTGCTGCTGGCCACGCTGGTGGTGGTGATGGGCGTGTCGCTCTGGGCGCTGATCACCGGTCGCAAGCCCGCGCCTTTTGTGGTGTTCAACCGCTTCCGCCAGACCTCGCAGCGCTACACGCAGGGCGTGTGGCCGGGCCGTGGTCCGGTGCAGCCCATGGGCGATGTGGTCGATGTGCAGGCGCACGAGGTGCCCGATGCACCGACTCCGCGCTCCGGGCAGGACCCGATGGCGCGCGTGATCCGCTGAGCTCAGCCGTCTGAGTCGCCTGCGCCCTGGCGGCGCGCCAGCGCGGCGTCGTAGAGCGCGTTGCGGGGCTGGCCGGTGATCTCGGCGCACAGCTTCACCGCGGTTTTCAAGGGCAGTTCTTTCAACAGCACGTCCAGTGTGCGCAATGCCGCTGCGTCCACGCTGCCTTCAGCCTCGGCAATTGCAGGCTGGGGATGCACCAGCAACACAAATTCGCCGCGGGTGCGGTTCGCGTTGGCCTGCAGCCAGGCGCTGAAGTCCTGCGCCTTCAGGTGCGCCACGTCTTCGAACTGTTTGGTGAGTTCACGGCCCACGGTCAGCATGCGTTCGCCGAGTGAACCCAGGTCTTTCGCCAGCGCCTCGATGCGGTGCGGCGCTTCCAGCAACACGCAAGCCCGCGCGTCCGCGCCGATCAGCTGCACCTCGCGCTGCCGCTCGGCCGCCTTGCTGGCCAGAAAACCCGCGAACACAAAGCGCCCGTCCCACCCGCCCATGCCCGCCACCGTGCCCGAGACGCTGAGCAAGGCGGTGATGCTGCTGGCGCCGGGAATCGGCACGCTGCGCAGGCCCGCCGCGTTCACGGCCGCCACCAGGCGCGCGCCCGGGTCGCTCACGCCAGGCGTGCCGGCGTCGCTCACGTAGGCCACGCGTTGGCCGGCCTGCAGGCGCTGCACCACGGTCTGCGCGGCCTCGGCTTCGTTGTGCTCGTGCAGGGCCAGCAGGGGCTTGTGCAGACCGTAGCCCTGCAGCAGCGCAGCGGTGTGTCGCGTGTCCTCGCAGGCCACGGTGTCCACCAGCGAGAGCACCTGCAGCGCGCGCAAGCCGATGTCGGCCAGGTTGCCGATGGGGGTGGCGACCATGTAGAGCGCGCCCTGCGGATAATGCTGGTGCGCCGCCGCGTCGCGCGCGGCCGCCAACAGGGATGGAGAGCTTGCAGACAATGTGGAGTTCCAGAAAAGACCTGGCACCCGTGGTGCCTGCACCGACCACGAAGGCCCGGGGTGATGCGGCCGAAGACGCTGCGCTGGCGCATTTGCAGCGCCAGGGCTTGAAGCTGGTTCAGCGCAACTTCAAGACGCCCGGACGCGGCGGCGGCGAGATCGATTTGATTATGCGTGAGCCCGACAGCACGCTGGTCTTCATCGAGGTGCGCCAGCGTGCCAGCCAGCGCCAGGGCGGCGCGGGCGCCAGCATCACACCGCTCAAGCAACGCCGCATCGTGTTTGCCGCGCGGCACTTTCTGCTGCGGCTCGGGTCAGAGCCTCCATGCCGCTTCGACGTGGTGCTCATCGACGGCACCAGCGGACAGATCGACTGGTTGCGCGCGGCCTTCGATGCGTCCTGAGCATTTGGATACAGACCCCACCGCTATGATCGCCCCATGCTTCTGCAACGCATCCAGCAACAGTTCATCGACAGTGCCGACCTGAAGTACCAGTGCGCGCAGGCCCTCGCGCCGGTCGTGGAAGCCGCCACCAACGCGGTGCTGGCCAGTGTCACCGGCGGCGGCAAGGTGCTCACCTGCGGCAACGGCGCTTCGGCCGCGGCAGCCCAGCACTTCGCGGCGAGCTTCGTCGGTCGCTACGACCGCGAGCGCCCCGAACTCGCCGCGTTTTCTCTCTCTGCCGACGCGGCAGTGCTCACCGGCATCGCCAACGACTTCGACGTGGGTGCGGTCTATGCCCGCCAGGTGCGCGCGCTCGGCCAGGCGGGTGATGTGTTGCTGGCGCTCACCACCTCGGGCAATTCGTCCAATGTGCTGGCCGCGGTGCAGGCCGCGCACGAGCGCGACATGACGGTGGTGGCGCTCACCGGTGCACGCGGTGGCCAGCTGGCCATGCTGCTGCGGGATACCGATGTGCACATTTGTGTGCCGCACGATCTGGCGGCCCGGATTCTGGAGGTGCACCACCTGGTGTTGCACTGCATTTGCGACGGTGTGGACGCCCAACTGCTGGGCCTGCCCGACGTGTCAACCCCCCACATGGAAAGTGACTCATGAAACCCATCCCAACTGCCCGTCTCCAGCGCATCACCGCCGCCACCTTGCTGGTGGCCGCGCTCGGCGCCACGATGAGTGCCTGTGCGCCCCTGGTGGTCGGTGGTGCCGCGGTGGGTGCCCTGGTGGCGGTGGACCGCCGCACCTCGGGTGCCCAGCTCGACGACCAGGGCATTGAACTGCGCTCGAACAACCGCCTGAAAGATGAACTCGGCGATGCGCGCGCCCGTGTGGCCGTGACCAGCTACAACCGCCGCGTGCTGCTCACGGGCGAAGCGGCCAGCGAAGCGGTCAAGACGCAGATCACGCAGATCGTCTCCGGCGTGAGCAACGTGCGCGAGGTCATCAACGAACTCGGCGTGACCAACAGCCCGACGCTCAAGGAGCGCGCCACCGACACGCTGGTCACGGGTCGTCTCAAGGCTTCGCTGGTGGATGCCAAAGACCTCGCGGCCAGTGCTTTCAAGGTGGTCACGGAGCGCGGCACCGTGTACCTCATGGGCCGCGTGACACAGCGCGAAGCCGACCGCGCCACCGACCTGGCGCGCAACACACCGGGCGTGTCGCGCGTGGTGCGTGTGTTCGAAATCATCACCGAGCAGGAACTCGTCAACTTGCAGTCCCAGCCTGCGCCCGCCAAGTAAAGCTGTTTCAGACAAAACACCGCGGAACTGGCTCTGCCAGGCCGCAGGTGTTGCCCCCTGGGGGGTGACACGCCGAAGGTGTGGCGCGGGGGGAGCCTTATTTCAGGCGTTTGATCAGGCTGGAGGTGTCCAGGCGGTGGCCCCCCATGGCCTGCACATCGGCGTAAAACTGGTCCACCAGCGCCGTGACCGGCAGGCGAGCACCGTTGCGTTTGGCCTCGTCGAGCACCAGGCCCAGATCCTTGCGCATCCAGTCCACGGCAAACCCGAAGTCGAACTTGTCGGCCACCATGGTCTTGCCGCGGTTGTCGAGCTGCCAGCTTTGCGCCGCGCCTTTGCCGATCACGTCCAGCACCTGGTTCATGTCCAGCCCGGCCTTCTGGCCGAAGGCAATGGCTTCCGACAGGCCTTGCACCAGCCCGGCGATGCAGATCTGGTTGACCATCTTGGTGAGCTGGCCGGCACCGGTTTCGCCCAGCAGGGTGAACGCGCGTGAAAAGGCCATGGCTGCAGGCTTCACCGCGTCGAATGCGGCCGCGTCGCCACCACACATCACAGTCAGCAGGCCATTGACGGCGCCCGCCTGACCGCCCGACACCGGTGCGTCCACGAATGACAGACCGAGTGTCTTGGCCGCTTGGTACAGCTCACGCGCCACGTCGGCCGACGCCGTGGTGTGGTCCACGAAGATGGCACCCGCCGCCATGCCGGCGAACGCACCGTCAGCACCCAGCGTGATGGAGCGCAGGTCGTCGTCGTTGCCCACACAGGCGAACACGATGTCGGCACCCACCGCCGCTTCACGCGGCGTGGGCTGGTGCGTACCACCAAATTCAGCCACCCAGGCCGCAGCCTTGGCACTCGACCGGTTGTAGACCGTCACCGAATGCCCGGCACGCGCCAGGTGTCCCGCCATGGGATAGCCCATGACACCGAGGCCGATGAAAGCAACGCTTTTTGCTGGCGATGACTCGTAGGTTTTCTCTGCAATGTTGCTCATGAAGTGGTCTCTTTGGTTTTTTCAAGAATGCCGCGGAACTGGCTTTGCCAGGCCGCAGGCATTGTCCCCTGAGGGGGTGACGCGCCGAAGGCGCGGCGCGGGGGTGGGTCAATCCCAGCGCGGGGGGTCAAACGATCGTAAGGTGCTCGGTCCCGGCAGCCAGGTCGAGGGTTTTTGCCCGCTGGCTGTTGAGCTTGATCTGCAGGCGCAGGTCGTTGAGCGAATCGGCGTTGCGCAGCGCGTCTTCAAACGTGATCAGGTTGGCTTCGAACGCGTTGAAGAGCGCCTGGTCAAACGTCTGCATGCCCATCTGGTTGCTCTTCTTCATGATCTCCTTGATCTCGGCCACATCGCCTTTGAAGATCAGGTCGGAGATCAGCGGTGAGTTCAACATGATCTCCACCGCAGCGTGGCGACCCTTGTTGTCCTGGCGCGGGATCAGGCGCTGCGACACGAGGGCGCGCAGGTTGAGCGAGAGATCCATCAGCAGCTGGGTGCGGCGCTCTTCGGGGAAGAAGTTGATGATGCGGTCCAGCGCCTGGTTGGCGCTGTTGGCGTGAAGTGTGGCCAGGCACAGGTGGCCGGTTTCGCTGAACTGGATCGCGTGCTCCATGGTTTCGCGGTCGCGGATCTCGCCCATCAAGATCACATCAGGCGCCTGGCGCAGTGTGTTCTTGAGCGCGGCTTCCCAGCTGTCGGTGTCCAGGCCCACCTCGCGCTGCGTCACCACGCAGTTCTTGTGCGGGTGCACGAACTCCACCGGGTCTTCGATCGTGATGATGTGGCCGTGCGTGTTTTCGTTGCGCCAGTCGACCATGGCCGCCAGCGACGTGGACTTGCCCGAACCCGTGGCCCCCACCAGGATGCACAGACCCCGTTTGGCCAGCACCACGTCTTTGAGCACCTGCGGCAGGCCCAGTTTGTCGATGGTGGGCAGCACGGCGGGAATGGTCCGCATGACCATGCCGACCTTGCCTTGTTGAATGAAAGCGCTCACGCGGAAACGGCCGATAGCGGGTGGCGAGATCGCGAAGTTGCACTCCTTGGTGCGCTCGAACTCGGCGGCCTGCTTGTCGTTCATGATGGCGCGCGCCAGCGCCAGCGTGTGCGAAGCGTTCAGTGGTTGCGGCGACACCTTGACCACCGAGCCGTCGACCTTGATGGCCGGTGGAAAGTCGGCGGTGAGGAAGAGGTCGCTGCCGCTGCGGCTGAGCATCAGGCGCAGCAGGTCGTTGACGAATTTTGATGCCTGGTCGCGTTCCATTGAAAAGTCCTTTAGATCAGCAGAAGCGGCCGCCGCGCTGGGCCGCCCCAAGCAAGGCCAGCCCCCTCGGGGGGCAGCGACCCGCGCAGCGGTAGAGCGTGGGGGTCGTCATGACTAGCCCGGGAAATTCTCGGGAATCTTCGCTTTGCCGCGTGCCTCGGCCGGGCTGATCACGTTGCGCTTGACCAGCTCCGAGAGGTTCTGGTCCAGCGTCTGCATGCCCACGTTGCTGCCGGTCTGAATGGCCGAGTACATCTGTGCGACCTTGGCCTCGCGGATCAGGTTGCGGATGGCGCTGGTGCCCAACATGATTTCGTGCGCGGCCACGCGGCCCGAACCATCTTTGGTCTTGCACAAAGTTTGGGAGATCACGGCCACCAGCGATTCGGACAACATGGCGCGAACCATGTCTTTCTCTTCGGCCGGGAACACGTCGATGATGCGGTCGATGGTCTTGGCCGCGCTCGATGTGTGCAGCGTGCCGAACACCAGGTGACCGGTTTCCGCAGCCGTCATGGCCAGGCGGATGGTTTCCAGGTCGCGCATCTCGCCCACCAGAATCGCGTCCGGGTCTTCGCGCAAGGCCGAACGCAAGGCGTTCGAAAAGCTCAGGGTGTGCGGTCCCACTTCGCGCTGGTTCACCAGGCACTTCTTGGATTCGTGCACAAACTCCACCGGGTCTTCCACCGTGAGGATATGGCCGTACTCGGTCTCATTCAGGTGGTTGACCATGCCGGCCAGTGTGGTCGACTTGCCCGAGCCCGTGGGGCCGGTCACCAGCACGAGACCGCGTGGACGCAAAGCGAGATCGCCGAAGATCTTGGGTGCGTTGAGCTGCTCCAGCGTGAGGATCTTGCTCGGGATGGTCCGGAACACGGCACCGGCGCCACGGTTGTGGTTGAAGGCATTGACGCGGAAGCGGGCCAGGCCTTCGATCTCGAACGAGAAGTCGCACTCCAGAAACTCTTCGTACTGCTTGCGCTGGCTGTCGTTCATGATGTCGTACACCATGCCGTGGACCTGCTTGTGGTCCAGCGGTTCGACGTTGATGCGTCTCACATCACCATGCACCCGTATCATGGGTGGAAGACCGGCCGAGAGGTGAAGATCGGATGCTTTGTTCTTGACACTGAAGGCAAGCAATTGGGTGATATCCATCCCGAGGTCCCGTGCGGTGTTGAGGTATGACGGCAGATTATGACGACGATTGAAGGCAATCTCCAACAGGTTCGAGAGCGTTTGAAGCAGGCCTGTGCACTCGCGGGACGCGATGTGAACGCCGTGACCTTGCTCGCGGTTTCCAAGACGTTTGACGCCGACGCCGTCTGTCTGGCACTCGATGCCGGCCAGCATGCTTTTGGCGAAAACTACGTGCAGGAAGGCACGGAAAAGATAGAGACCTTGCGCCGACTCAGGCCTGCCGCTGCGCTGCAATGGCATTGCATCGGACCGTTGCAAAGCAACAAAACGCGGCCGGTTGCCGAGTGTTTTGATTGGGTTCACTCGGTCGATCGGCTCAAGATCGCACAGCGGTTGAGCGAACAGCGCCCGTCCGAGCTGCCGGCTTTGCAGATCTGCCTGCAGGTCAATGTGGACGGTGGGGCCAACAAATCGGGTGTGACGCCCGAAGCCTTGGCCGAACTGGCCTCGGCCGTGGCGGGTCTGCCGCGCCTGAAATTGCGCGGGCTCATGTGCATTCCCGAGCCTGCGCCGACGTTCGAGGCCCAGCGCGATCTGTTCTTGCGCGCCAAGGCCTTGTTTGATCAGCTCAACGCAGAAGGCTTGGCGCTCGACACCTTGTCCATGGGCATGAGCGACGACCTGGAAGCGGCGGTGGCCGCCGGCTCGACGATGGTTCGCGTGGGGCGTGGGGTGTTCGGCAGCCGGTCGGCCAAGCTCACTTCAGCGGTTTGACCGCGCCGCAACTGGCCGACAACCATTTGCCCTGTCCATCGAGCGTCGTGCTCATCGGCTTGCCCTGGCTCGCGCTCTTCATCAGCATCTTCATGGTGTAGGCGGTGTCGCCGCTGAAGGTGTAGGTGCCTTCGCCGGAGGACGGCGGGTTCTTGCAGACGAAGTTCATCTTGAGCGTGTTGGCGCTGCGCGAGGTGATGGTGGTGGTGCACTCGCCTTCGGTTTGAACCGGCATGTCCTGCTTCGCCGCCATCTCGGGCGTGATGCAGACCTTCATCGCCATTCCGCCACCCGCACCCGCGGCCGGCATCGACATGCCCTGCTTGGCCAGCATGTCCTGCATCATCTTTTTCTCGGCCGGCGACATGCCCGCCATTTGCTGCTGCATCTGGGCCATGGCCTTGTCCATCTCGGGGTTGCCGCCCATTTTCTGGGTGATGTCCCACAGACCGGGCTTGGTGCTCTGGGCGTGGACGACGCTGGTGCACGCGAGGGCGCTCAGCAGCAAGGCGGTCGACAGACGTGACATGGCGGCTCCTGGAAGTGGTGGGCCCATTGTGCGAAGGCGGCCCGGGCTGTCAACGCCCATGGCAACGGATCACAGCGGAAGCTGCGAACTGTTCTTCACCTCTTCCATGACCGCGTAGGTGCGCGTCTCGCGCACGCCCGGCAATTGCCACAGCACGCTGCCGGCGAATTCCCGGTAGGCGGCCATGTCGGCCATGCGGGTCTTGAGCAAATAGTCGAAGCCGCCGGCGACCATGTGGCATTCCATGATCTCGTCGCGCACCTGCACCGCGGCCTTGAACTCGTTGAACACGTTGGGCGTGGTGCGGTCCAGCAGCACCTCCACGAACACCATCATTCCGCGCCCGAGTTTCAGCGGGTTCAGCCGGGCCTCGTAGCCCAGGATGAAGCCGTCGCGCTGCAGGCGCTGGGTGCGTGCGAGCACGGCGGTGGGTGAGAGCGCTACCGCCTCGGCGAGTTTGAGGTTGGTGATGCGGCCGTCGGCCTGCAAGAGCTTGAGGATCTTGAGGTCGATGCGGTCGGGTTGGGCTGGGCTGGGGTCCATGGCGGTGAATTATCCAGTTTCACGAAAGTTTTTGGTCAAAAGTTCGGTGTAGGTAGCGTGAACATACGCACATTCACAAACCAACGCCTGTTCTGGAGCCCTTCATGCCGCGCACCATCGACCGCCTGCCCTTTCCCTACCGTCCCGAAGCCGGTGTGCTGGCCCAGCGCCTGGCTGCGCTGCAGGGCGCGCTTGACTGGGCCGCTGCCGCCACGCAGGCCGCTCCCTGGGTGCGCGCGGTGCGCGAGAACCCGCCGCCGTTCTGGGCCATGGAGAGTTTGCTCAAGGAGTACCCGATCTCCAGCGCCGAAGGCCTCGCCCTGATGCGCCTGGCCGAGGCGCTGCTGCGTGTGCCCGATGCCGAGACCGCGATTGCGCTCACCGCCGACCAGCTCGGCCGCGCTGACTTCGACGGCGCGGCGGACTCGACCTTGGCCCGCCTGTCGTCCACCGCGATCGCCATGTCGAAGAAGTTTCTGCCCGAAGCGGGCAACGAACCCGGCCTGATGGCCAAGCTCGGCGCCAAGACCGTGGTGGCCGCCACGCTGCGCGCGGTGCAGTTGCTGGGCCGTCAGTTTGTGCTGGGCCAGACGATCGAAGAGGGCATGAAAGAAGCGGTTTCAGCGCGCAAGCGCCAGGCCAACCTCAGCTTCAGCTTCGACATGCTGGGCGAGGGCGCTCGCACCGATACCGACGCGCTGCGGTACCTGGCGAGTTACCAGAACGCGATCGCGGCCATCGCCCGCACGGCCGACCCGAAGCGCGCACCGAGCCAGAACGACGGCATCTCCATCAAGCTCAGCGCGCTGCACCCGCGCTATGAAGATGCACAACACGAGCGCGTGATGCGCGAGCTCGTGCCTCGCGTCTGGACCTTGTGCGAGGGCGCGGCAGCCGCCAACCTGAACCTGACCATCGATGCGGAAGAGGTTGACCGGCTCGAACTCTCGCTCGACGTGTTCGAAGCGCTGGCCAAGCTCGTGGCGCAACATTGCCCGCAGTGGCAGGGCTTTGGCCTGGCGCTTCAGGCCTACCAGACACGTGCGGTCGAACTCATCGAGCATGTGGCGGCGTTGGGACGGCAGTACCGGCTCAAGTTCATGTGCCGCCTGGTCAAAGGCGCGTACTGGGATGCCGAGATCAAGCGCGCGCAAGAGCAGGGCTTGCCGGCCTACCCCGTGTTCACGCAGAAGCCGCACACCGATGTGAGCTACCTCGCTTGCGCTCAGGCCCTGTTCAACGCGGCCGATGCGATCTTTCCGCAGTTCGCCACGCACAACGCCGGCACCATCGCCGCCATCCTGAACATGGCCACGCGGAATGACGCACCGTTCGAACTGCAGCGCCTGCATGGCATGGGCGAGGGCATCTACCGCGAGGTGTTGAAAAACCCGGCCGTCTCCTGCCGCGTTTACGCACCCGTGGGCGCGCATCGCGACCTGCTGGCTTACCTGGTGCGCCGCCTGCTGGAGAACGGCGCCAACTCGTCGTTTGTGCACCAGCTGGCCGACGAATCGGTGGGCATGGACGAGCTGCTGCTCTCGCCGCTGGAGCAGTCAAGGCCCGGCGCCCTGACCGCATCGCTGCCGCTGCCGCCCGACCTGTACGGCCCCAAGCGACCCAACAGCCTGGGGCTGGATCTGGCCGTGATCGCGCACCGCGATCTGCTGCTGGCCGCACACGCCGCGCTGGTGGTGCCGTTGGTGCCCGAGGCCACTGGCGCAGAGGCACAAGCCGCTGTCGAGAAAGCGACCCAGGCATTCGCCGGCTGGAACCACACCCCCGTGGCCGAGCGCGCCGCCACACTGCGCCGCGCGGCCGATGCCATGCAACTGCAGTTGCCGCGCCTGTGCGCCCTGCTGGTGAAGGAAGCCCACAAGGGCTGGGGCGATGCGGTGTCGGAGGTGCGCGAAGCCATCGACTTCCTGCGCTACTACGCGAACGATGCGGAGCGTGTGATGGCGCCGCAGACGCTGCCCGGCCCCACCGGCGAGAGCAACACCTTGCGCCTGGAAGGCCGCGGCGCCTGGGTCTGCATCAGCCCGTGGAACTTCCCGCTGGCCATCTTCGCGGGGCAGGTGGCCGCGGCGCTGGCCACCGGCAACACCGTGCTGGCCAAGCCGGCCGAGCAGACGCCCGCCATCGCACTCGAAGCGGTGAAGCTGCTGCACGCCGCCGGCGTGCCGGCGGGCGCCTTGCAACTGCTGCATGGCCCGGGTGAGACCGTGGGCGCATCGCTGGTGGCGCAACCCGGCATCGCCGGGGTGGTGTTCACCGGCTCCACCCAGGTGGCCAAGATCATCCAGCGCGCACTCGCCGCCAAAGACGGTCCCATCATCCCGCTGATCGCCGAAACGGGCGGCATCAACGCCATGCTGGTCGACAGCACAGCCCTGCCCGAGCAGGTGGCCGATGCGGTGGTGCAGAGCGCGTTCCGCAGCGCGGGCCAGCGCTGCTCGGCGCTGCGCCTGCTGTGTGTGCACGAAGCCATTGCGGATGGCGTGATCGAGATGATCGAGGGCGCCGCGAAGGAACTGGTCGCAGGCGATCCGTCCGAGCTGGCCACCGACCTCGGCCCGGTGATCGACGCCGAGGCGTTTGACGGCATCACGCGCCACGTGCAGCGCCTGCACACCGACGCCAAGCCTTTGCTCGGCAGCCGCTGCGCCACGCCTGCGCAGCCGCATGTGATTGACCCGCAGATGTTCGAAGTGCCTTCGATCGGCGCGGTGACGCAGGAGATCTTTGGCCCGGTGCTGCAGGTGGTGCGCTGGGGCGGCGACCCGATGGCCGTCATTCAACAGATCAACGCGCTGGGCTACGGCCTCACGCTGGGCATCCAGACGCGCATCGACAGCCGCGCGCAGGCGCTGGCCGCTGCGGCGCGCGTGGGCAACGTCTACGTGAACCGCAACATGATCGGCGCGGTGGTGGGCGTGCAGCCCTTCGGCGGTGAAGGCCTGAGCGGCACCGGCCCCAAGGCCGGCGGGCCCCATTACTTGCTGCGTTTCTGCGCCGAGCAGACCCTGACCATCAACACCACCGCGGCCGGCGGCAACGTGGCGCTGTTCACCGCTTGAGAAGCGGCCTGTGCGGGGGCGTGGCGCGGGCTTACAGTGGCGCCATCCTTGCAACACCCCCACGCCCATGGCCGACATCACCTCCCCCGCCGACGCCCAGCGCATTCAGAGCTGGCTGGACGAACACCGCATCACCGAAGTCGAATGCCTGATTCCCGACATGGCGGGCCAGGCGCGCGGCAAGATCGTGCCGCGCCACAAGTACAACCCGGCGGTGGGCCTGCGCCTGCCCGAGGCGGTGCTGGCCATGACCGTGACCGGCGACTACCCCGAGAAAGACTTCACTTCGGTGGCCGACCCGGACATGCTCTTGAAGCCCGACCCGAACACGCTGCGCCCGGTGCCCTGGGCCAAGGAGCCCACCGCGCAGATCATCCACGACTGTTTCGCGTTCGACGGCACGCCGTTTGCGCTGTCGCCGCGCAATGTGCTGCGCCGTGTGCTCAAGCTCTACGCCGACGAGGGTTGGAAGCCGGTGGTCGCGCCCGAGATGGAGTTCTACCTGGTGCAGATCGAGCCCGACGAGGACATTCCGCTCAAGCCGCCCGTGGGCCGCACCAAACGCACCGAGGCCGGCATGCAGAGCTTCTCGATGGACGCGATCAACGAGTACGACGACATCTTTGACGTGATGTACGACTGGTGCGAGGCCGAGGGCATCCAGCTCGACACGCTGATCCACGAGATGGGCACGGCGCAGATGGAGATCAACATCGACCACGGCGACCCGCTGCCGCTGGCCGACCAGGTGTTTTTGTTCAAGCGCACCATCCGCGAGGTGGCGATCCGCCACCAGATGTACGCCACCTTCATGGCCAAGCCCATGCAGGGCCAGCCCGGCAGCGCCATGCACATCCACCAGAGCGTGGTCGGCATCGACGATGGCCAGAACATCTTCAGCAAGCCCGACGGCGAACCGTCCGACGCGTTTTTCCACTACATCGGCGGCCTGCAGACCTACCTGCCTGCGGCCACCGCGTTCTTCGCGCCCTACGTCAATTCGTACCGCCGGCTCTCGCGCTTCACCTCGGCGCCGATCAACCTGAGCTGGGGCTACGACAACCGCACCTGCGGCCTGCGCGTGCCGCACTCCGGCCCGCAAGACCGGCGCGTGGAAAACCGGCTGGCGGGCGTGGACGTGAACCCCTACCTGGCCATTGCGGCCAGCCTGGCCTGTGGGTATCTGGGCATGAAGCAGGGCTTGAAGCCGAGCGAGCCGCTCAAGGGCAGCGCCTACGAACAGCCGCACCAACTGCCGCGCCACCTGGACGATGCGATCGAAAAACTCATGGGCTGCGCGCCGCTGGTGGACCTGTTCGGCGAACACTTCATCCAGACCTACAGCGCGATCAAGGAAACCGAGTACCGCGAGTTCTTCGATGTGATCAGCCCGTGGGAGCGCCGCTTTCTGTTGCTCCACGTTTAGCAACAAGCCCCCACGCTCCCCCGCTTCGCGAGGTCCGCTGCCCCCCGAGGGGGCTGGGCCCGCCTTGGGAGCGGCCCGGCGGCGTGCCCGTCGCGGCTACGACATCACCAGCATCCCGGAGGTCGGGTTCTCCAGCATCGCGTCCAGTGCCTCGATCGGCAGCGGCTTGGAGAACAGGTGCCCCTGGAACTGGTCGCAGCCCTGGTAGGCCAGAAAGTCGCGCTGCTCCTGGGTTTCCA
Source organism: Hydrogenophaga sp. (assembly GCA_046314475.1). Taxonomy (GTDB): domain Bacteria; phylum Pseudomonadota; class Gammaproteobacteria; order Burkholderiales; family Burkholderiaceae_C; genus Hydrogenophaga. The sequence continues at coordinate 26,926 of JBKBWW010000005.1, read as the reverse complement.
CACCCTCGGCCACCACCTGCAGGCTCAGGCTCTGTGCCAGCGCGATGATGGCGCGCGAGATCGCCGCGTCGTTGGGGTCGGTCAGCACGTCGGCCACAAAGCCCTTGTCGATCTTGAGCTGGTCCAGCGGCAGGCGCTTGAGCACGGAGAGGGATGAGTAGCCCACCCCGAAGTCGTCGAGCGAGAGCGTCACGCCCAGCGCCTTGAGCATGCCCATCTTGCCGATCGTGATTTCCATGCGGTCGGCCAGCAGGCTCTCGGTCATCTCCAGCTTGAGCCGGTGCGGACGGATGCCGGTGCGCTGGATCGCCGCCATCACCATGTCCACAAAATCGGGGTGGCGGAACTGGCGAACGCTCACGTTCACCGCGATGCTCAGGCTGGCGGTCTGCGGGCGGTCCGCCCAGGCGGCGAGCTGTTCACAGGCGGTCTCCAGCACCCACTGGCCCAGCGGCAGGATGAGGCCGGTGTCCTCGGCCACCGGGATGAAGTCGGCCGGGAACACCAGACCGCGTTCCGGGTGCTGCCAGCGCACCAGGGCCTCCACGCCCGTGATCACGCCGACCCGGTCCACCTGCGGCTGGTAGTGCACCACGAACTGCGCTTCGCGCAGGGCCACGCGCAGGTCGGAGCTCACGGTGGCGTTCGCGCTCACCGTGGCCTGCATGCCGGGGTCGAAGAAACACACGGTGTTGCGCCCCAGCGATTTCGCCTGGTACATCGCGAGGTCGGCCTGCTTGAGCAGCTCGCCCACGTCGTTGTGGTCGCCACAGAACGAGGTCACGCCGATGCTCGGCGTGGCGAACTGCTGGTGGCCGGTGAGCTGGAACGGTTCACGCAGCGTGTGCAGCACCTTCTCGGCCAGCGCGCGCGCCTTGTAGGCGGCGGCTTCGGGGTCTGTGCTCAGGTCGTCCACCATCACCACGAACTCGTCCCCGCCCAGGCGCGCCACCATGTCGGTCTTGCGCACGCTGCGCGTGAGGCGGGACGCCACCTTCTGCAGCAGCTGGTCGCCCATGTGGTGTCCCAGCGTGTCGTTGAGCACCTTGAAGTTGTCCAGGTCGATGAACATCAGCGCGCCATGCTGGCCGGAGCGCGCGCTGGCCGCCAGCGCCTGTTGCAGCCGGTCCAGCAGCAGCTGGCGGTTGGGCAGGTCGGTGAGCGCGTCGTAGAAGGCCAGGTGGCGGATCATGTCCTCGGCGGTCTTGCGCTGCGTGATGTCGCGCCCCACCGCCACCCAGTGCGTCACCTCTTCGGCGTTGGCCTGCACCGACACCACCTCCAGCTCCACCCAGAACAGCGCGCCGTTCTTGCGCCGCACCATCAGCTCGGTGCGGGCCTGCTGGTTCTGCTGCAGGCCCGCGGTCAGGGCCTTGAGCTTGGTGATGGCCGGGTCGAGCTCGAGCAGCATGCGTGGCGTCTGGCCCAGCACCTCGGCGCGGGTGTAACCAGTGTGCTGCTCGAAGGCGTCGTTGACGAACACGATGCGCGGCTCCTGCGCGTTGGCGCCGGTCTCGGCAATGGCCACGATGTCGTTGAGCCGGGACACGCTGGTCTCCAGCAGCATCAGCTGTTCTTGCGAGCGCCGGCGCTCGGTCACGTCGCGGAAGTACACGGCCAGGCCTTCGGCGAACGGGTAGGCGCGCACCTCCAGCCACTTGCCCAGCGTGGGAAAAAAATCCTCCAGTTCGACACGGCGGTTGGTGTTGAGCGAGCGGGTGAGTTTGTCCTTGAGCCGCTCCGCCAGCCCGCCGGTGAAGTCTTTCCAGACCTCTTCGCCCAGCAGGTCGGCGGTGGTCTTCTGCAGCAGCCGTTCGCTTTCCTGGTTGAGGTAAGTGAAGCAGCACTGGCGGTCCAGCGTGACGAAGGCCTCGGTGATGCTGGCCAGCGTGGTGGTCAGGCGCATCGCCAGGCGCAAGGTGTCCTGTTGCGCCTGCTTCTGCGCCGAGATGTCCTGGATCGCGCCCTGGATGCGCAGGATGTTGCCGTCCTTGTTGCGCACCGCGGTACCCACCGTGCGCACCCACTTGGGCGTGCCACCCTCAACCATGATCTGGATCTCTTCGTCAAAGCCCTCGCCGCTGACCGCACAGCGCTCCAGGCGCTGGCGGATGCCGCTGCGCCATTCGGGGTTGTAGCGCTGCACCATGGAGTCGAGCGAGACCACGTGGCGGTGGTCCGGCAGACCCAGGATGGTGGCAAATTCGTCCGAGTGCGTGACCAGACCGGTGGACACCTGCATCGACCAGCTGCCGGCGCCCGCCGTGTGCTCGGTGAGGTTGAGGCGGCTTTCGCTTTCGCGCAGCACGTTCACGTTGTACTGCTCGCTGACCTCGCAGCGGCGCCACAGCGCCAGCACCTCGGCCGCGTGTGCGGTCAGCAGGTTCAGCGTCGCATCGGCCGGGGGCTTGTGGGATGGGGTCGCCGTGTCCAGCAGCAGCAAGGCCACGCCGCCCTGTCCGCCCGCCGGGGCCACGGGCAACCAGTGCGCGTGGCGCATGCGGGCCCACTCGGTGCCCGCCGCCACGCCCTCGCGTTCGAGCTGCGCGCTCAGGTCGTCCACCCACGCTTCCCGGTGGCGCTCCTGGAACGCCGTTGCGCTGTACTGGGCCGCACTGGCCGCGGTGTCGCCCGAGGTCCCGTGCACGCCCAGCACCACCGGTGGCCATTGGGTGGTGTCCAGAACCACGGCGGCCGTGCAGGCGGCCAGCTGGGTGGCCATGTGCGCCAGCCGATGGAAGCCTGAGAAGTCCCGGGCCGTTGTCCATGCGCCTGTGGCCTCGAAGTCGATTTCTTTGGTCAGCGCACTGCGCGGTGTGGGAGATCCGTTTCGCATGGAGGTCGGGCCCGGTGGGTTGGGTGGTCGGTAAAAGGAGCGTGTTGTCACGCACTGCACACACTGTGCGGGCATGCTTCACATCCACAGCGTGATCAAGATCACAAGAGCGGTGGTCAGCCCGCGAATTTGTAACAAACCGCTGGATTCTCGTTACTTTTGTTCTACGATGGCGTTCCGCAGCAGGGAGCCCATGCCCGCAGCGGCGCACGAATGCGATGACGGAAACGAACTGGGAGAGTTGATTGTGAGCACACTTGCAGAACTCAGGCAACACAGCGATGTGCCGAGCTTGAAATCCGCGTTGCACCAGCTGTGCAGCGAGTTCGGTCGCATCACGCGCCTGGACATCCTCACCGCCATGCACGAGGGCACGAAGCAGGCCATCTGCTTCCTTCGCATGGAACGTCCCGAGCAGGAACAGATGCTCATGAAGAGCCTGGGTGTCGGGCGTTTTGGTGGCGAGGTCGTTTTTGTCTTGAACCTCAACACCCCGGTCACAGCCGATGATTTCGGACCTTCTTCCCAGTGGGCCGACTCCGACATCTACTGAAGCTGCTTTGCGCTCTCCCAGAGAAAAGGCCCTTGTCAGGGCCTTTTTTTCGCGCGCTGCGAGGTCTCAGATGAGGTCGCCGAAGCCGGTGTTGCGCACCGTGGCGTTGATGGTTTGCGGCGCGGTCTGGTTGATGTTGATCCAGAACTCGCATACGTGCTTCATGGCGCTGAGGAACTGCGAGAACTCGGTCGGCTTGGCGATGTAGGCGTTGGTGCCGGCGTCGTACGCCCGCAGCAGGTCGCTGGGCTCGGTGGACGAGGTGAGCACCACCACCGGGATGTTGTGCAGCAGATCGCTGCCCTTGATTTCCTTGAGCACGCCGATGCCGTCGAGCAAGGGCATCTTGAGGTCGAGCAAGACGAGAACCGGGTTGGCGCCTGAGCGGTTGGTGAAGCCGTTGCGCCGGTGCAGGTAGTCCAGCGCCTGCATGCCGTCGGACACGTGGGTGACGCGGCCGTCCAACCCGTGGCGCGAGAGCGCCAGTTTTGTCAACTCGGCGTCGTCGGGGTTGTCTTCGACCAGAAGAATGGCGTCGGCGTTTTTGCTCATGATTCCAGGGGGGCAGGCATCGAATCCAGGGTGGCGTCCGAAAAACCAGGGCCCTCAAAAGGTAGGGAGAAGTAGAAAACGCTGCCGACACCCAGCTCGCTTTCGGCCCAGATGCTGCCGCTGTGCCGCTCGATGATGCGCCGTGTGAGTGCCAGTCCGATGCCTGTGCCCTCGAATTCCGAGGCCCGGTGCAATCGCTGGAACACGCCAAACAGCTTCTGCGCGTATTTTGTGTCGAAACCCACACCATTGTCACGGACAAAGAAGGTGTAGCCCACCACCGGATCGACGCTCCAGCCGACCTCGATGCGCGATCGTTCACGGGGACGGCTGTATTTGTAGGCATTGCCCAACAGGTTGGCCCACACCTCGCGCAGCAGCAGGGCGTCGCCCTGCACCACCGGCAGGTCGGGCGCGATCACCCAGTCCACCACACGGCCTTCGGTGTCGTGCCCGATTTGTGCCACCACCGCGTCCACCAGCAGTTGAAAGTCCACCGGTGTCACGTTGACCGCGGCGCGGCCCAGGCGCGAGAACGCCAGCAGACCGTCGATGAGCTGGCTCATGTGGCGGGCGGAGTTGCCGATGGTGTTGAGGTAGCGTGCGCTCACCTCGTCGCACTGGCTGCCCATGTGTTCTTCGAGCAGGCTCACAAAGCTGGAGATGTGGCGCAGCGGTGAGCGCAGGTCGTGCGAGACCGAGTACGAGAAGGACTCCAGGTCCTTGTTGGCGGCGAGCAGCTGTTCGGTGCGCTCGACCACGCGGTTTTCCAGCTCGTCGTTGATGTTGCGCATCAGGTCGTCGAGCCGCTTGGCGTCGGTCATGTCGCGGTTGATCTTGGCAAATCCGCGCAGCTCGCCGCTGTCGTCGCGCAAGGCGATCAGCACCGAGTGCGACCAGTATTGCGTGCCGTCCTTGCGCATGTGCCAGTTGTGCAGTTCGTGCTGACCGCGCGAGGCGGCCAGGCGCAGCATCTGGTCGGCGCGCACTTTGCCGTGCTCCGGGTTGGCCGGGTCGAACAGCACACCGTAGTGGCGGCCCAGCATCTGGGTGGGCGAGTAGCCGTCCATGCGCTGGGCGCTGTCGGTCCAGTCGGTGATCAGGCCATCGGCATCCATGAAGAAGATGCAGTAGTCGCGCAGGTTGTCGACCATCAAGCGGAAGCGCTGCTCGGCCTCCAGCAGCTCGGCCGAGCGCTCGCGGATGCGTTCCTCCAGCTCTTCGTTCAGGTTGCTCACCCGTTCTTCGATCAGTTTGCGTTCGGTGATGTCGATGATCTGGACGAACAGGCCGCGAACCTTGCCGTCCTGCACATCGGGCAAATAGCGGGCGCTGACGAAGATGTGTTTGCCGCCCACCGCGGGCCGCCAGGTGGTGAAGTTTTGTTCTTCACCGGTCAGGGCCGCGGCCATGCGGGGTTGAATGTCGGCCCAGACCTCCGGGCGCACGCACTGGCTGATGTGCTGACCCACGATGCGCACCGGGTCCATGCCATAGACGCGCAGGTGCTCTGCGTTGGCAAAGCGGAAGCGCAGCCCGGCGTCCAGGTAGGCGATCAGGCCCGGCACATGGTCGGTGATGGTCTGCAGGAAGCGCTGGTTGTCGCGCAGGGAAATCTCGGCCGCCTTGCGGTGCGTGATGTCCACCACGGTGGTGTTGCTGCGCAGGAATTTGCCGTCCGCGTCGCGCACCGCCGACGAAGACAACAGCGCATGGAAGGTGCTGCCATCGCGCCGGCACATCCGGTATTCCACGCCCTCCAGCGCGTCGTCCTTCAGGATCTTGCGCATGCGGGCTTCGAGCAAGGACACGTCCATGGGCGGGATGACGTCGCGGAAGCCCAGCTTGCCCACCACCTCGTCGCGGCTGTAACCCAGCCACCCCAGTTCGGTGTCGTTGATCGACACAAAGGTACCGTGGATGTCCAGCGAGTGGTAGCCGCAGGGCGCCTGGTTGTAGAGCGCCTGCGCCTGGCTCAGGGCCTGGCTGACCCGGTCTTCAGACGCCTTGCGCTCGGTGATGTCGAGCATCTGGATGAACAGGCCGGCGACTTCACCCTCCAGCCGGTAGGGCGTGTAGTCGATGCTGGCGTAGAACACCGTGCCGTCGGGGAATACGCGCTCACCCTCAAACCGCTGGGCCACACCAGCCAGCGCACCTTCCAGGCGCGGGCGGGCGGCTTCGAAGTCCTGCGCTCGCGCGATCTGGCTCAGGTGCAGCCCCACCAGCTGTTCGGGTGTGCCGTTGAGCCAGCGCGCGTAGCTGGCGTTGGCAAAACGGCAGATCAGGTCGGTGTCGAAGAAGGCCAGCTGCACCGGCACGCTGCTGGTGATGGTCTGCAGGAAATTGCGCTGAGCCGCCAGGGCCACCTCGGCCGCCTTGCGTTCGGTGATGTCCGCCAGTGTGTTGATGGTGCGGACAAAGCGACCTTGGGCATCCGTCACGGCGGTGCTGCTGATCAGGGCGACAAACGTGCTGCCATCGCGTCGGTGCACGGTGAACTCGGTGGGGTCCAGCCGTTCGCCCGCCACCATGCGGGCCAGCCGCTCCCGCGCTCGGGGCACCTGGTCGGGACTGAGCAGGTCGCGAAAGGGCACCTTGCCCACGATCTCGTGACGTTCATAGCCCAGCCACTTGAGCTCGGTCTGGTTGATCAACACGATGATGCCGGTGGCGTCGACGGAGTGGTACCCACAGGGTGCCTGGTCGTACAGCGTCTGGGCCTCGGCCAGCGCCATGCTGACGCGCTCCTTGGCCTCCGCCAGCTCCTCGGTGCGCTGGCGCACGGCACTTTCCAGCTCGGCGTTGAAGCGCTGGATGCTTTCCTGCTGCAGGTGCTGTTCGGTGATGTCGCGCGAGACCGCCAGCAGCATCACCGGCTGGCCGTTGGTGTCGCAGATCGGCGTCACCATGGTGTCCCACCACTTGGGTGTTCCCTTGAACGTGGGACCGTAGGCCACGAAACGTGCGCTTTCGCCGCGCCGCGCCGAGGCGATCGAGCCCGCCGCCAGCTGCACGCCATCGTCGGGCCACCAGTCGGTCCAGGCACCCAGGCGCACCTGTTCAAAATCGTCCACCTCCACCAGGCGGCAACCTTGGGCCGTCATCTGCACCACGCGGCCTTCCAGGTCGAGCACCTTGGTGCAGTCGGGGCTGCTGGCGATGATCTGGCGGTTGAGTTCGTCCTTGATGCGCGCCTCGGCTTCGAGCACCCGCATCGGCGTGATGTCCTGGATGAAGCCCAGCTGGCTGGTGACGTTGCCGTCCTTGTCGCGCAGCGGGGAATTGCGTGCCAGCACGTGCACCACCTCGTTGCCCGGGTGGATCAGGCGGAACTCCAGGCTCAGGCTTTCACCGGTGGCGATGCCGCGGATCCAGTGCTCCTGCACCCTCGGCAGGTCGTCAGGATGCACCCGGTCCAGCCAGCCGAAATTGGGGAAGTCGCGTTTGTCGAGTGCAAATATCTGCTGCAGCCGGGCATCGACATGGGTGAGCAGGCCGGCCTGGTCGGTGCGAAAGATGCCGATGGGAAACGCGCTGCCCAGCGCTGCGAATAGGGCCTCGTATTCGAGTTGCGCCGCGGCCACTGGTGCGTTTCTGTCCGCATCCAGCGCCAGCTCCAGCGACAGCGGCAACTCGGCGTGAAAACTCAGTTCGGTGGACGAGCCTTCGTGCAGGCTGCCACCCATGTGCTGGGCGTAATTGCGCCTCAGGTGCAGGTTTTCTGCCTTGAGGGTCTCGATCTCCAAGAGCAGCGCCCGTTCGCGAGCCGAGATCGTTGCCTCGGGTCGGTTCGCTTCAAGACGGCTGTCTTTCGGAGGGAAGAGAGCACTCATCCAACCGACTGTACCCCAGGGGGCACGGTGTTGAATGTGATATTTACCCCTCAGAACCGGGGCAGTTCGGGATGCGCCAGACGGCCGCCGCGCACCAGCATTTTTCCGTACTCAGCACAACGTTGCAGGGTGGGAATGACCTTGCCGGGATTCAGTAGCGATTTGGTATCAAAAGCCCGTTTCACGCTGAACATCTGCTCGTTCTCCTCGGCCGAGAACTGCACGCACATGCTGTTGAGCTTCTCCACGCCCACGCCGTGCTCGCCCGTGACCGTGCCGCCCATGGCCACGCTGGTCTCCAGGATGTCGGCACCGAAGAGTTCGCAGCGGTGCAGCTGGTCGGCATCGTTGGCGTCAAACAGGATCAGCGGGTGCAGGTTGCCGTCGCCCGCGTGGAACACGTTGGCGCAGCGCAGGCCGTACTTCTTTTCCATCTCGGCGATCGCCAGCAGGATGTCGGCCAGGCGCTTGCGCGGGATGGTCGAGTCCATGCACATGTAGTCGGGGCTGATGCGCCCGCTGGCTGGAAACGCGTTCTTGCGCCCGCTCCAGAAACGCAGGCGCTCGGCCTCGTCCTGGCTCACCGCGATGGCGGTGGCGCCGCAGCCGCGCAACACCGCGCTCATGCGGCCGATCTCCTCTTCCACCTCTTCGGGCGTGCCGTCGCTCTCGCACAGCAGGATGGCCTCCGCGTTGAGGTCGTAGCCGGCGTGCACGAAATCTTCCACCGCGGCGGTCATGGGCTTGTCCATCATCTCCAGGCCGGCCGGGATGATGCCGGCGGCGATGACGGAAGCCACCGCGTCGCCGGCTTTGCGGATGTCGTCGAAGCTGGCCATGATGCAGCGCGCCAGCAGCGGCTTGGGCACCAGCTTCACCGTGACTTCGGTGGTCACGGCCAGCATGCCTTCGCTGCCGATGATGAGCGAGAGCAGGTCGAAGCCCGGCACGTCGAGCGCTTCGCCGCCGAAGGTGACGGGCTCACCTTCGACCGTGAAGCCGCGCACCTGCAGCACGTTGTGCACCGTCAGGCCGTATTTCAGGCAGTGCACACCACCGGAGTTTTCGGCCACGTTGCCGCCGATGGTGCAGGCGATCTGGCTGCTCGGGTCGGGCGCGTAGTACAGACCGTGCGGCGCGGCCGCCTCCGAGATGGCGAGGTTGCGCACACCCGCCTGCACCACCGCCGTGCGCGAGCGCGGGTCGATCTTGAGGATGCGGTTGAACTTGGCCAGCGACATCGTCACGCCCAGGGCGTGGGGCATGGCACCGCCCGACAGACCGGTGCCCGCGCCGCGTGCCACCACCGGTACATCCAGCGCATGGCAGGCCTTGAGCACGGCGGCCACCTGGGCCTCGGTCTCTGGCAAGACCACCACCAGCGGGCGCTCGCGGTAGGCTGTGAGGCCGTCGCATTCGTAGGGCACCGTGTCTTCGGATTGCCAGAGCAGCGCGTGGGCGGGCACCACGGCCTGCAGGGCGCGCACCACCTCGGCCTGGCGCGCGGCGCGCTGGAGCTGGGTGGCCTGGGCGGGGGAGGTGGGTGCGTTCATGGCGGCTCGGGGTGTCTGCAAGGTGGCCAGACCAGTTTAGGACAACGCCCCCCGGGTGGTTTGAAGAAACTTGCAACCCTCTTGAAATTTCCGGCGACCAGCATCAATTGATGGGTACCCGAAACCGCCTCTGGGCGGACCTGTTCAATCCCTTTTCAGGAGCCTCTGCCATGAACCGTTTGATTGCCCGCACCAACCTGTTCGACGACTTCTTCAAGGACGTCGCTCCCGGCTTTTATGTCAAGCCCCTGCACGGCGAAGGCCTGCCCGCGCAGATCAGGATCGACGTGAAGGAAACCCCCGACGCCTACGCGGTGGAGGCCGAGGTGCCGGGTGTGTCGCGTGACGACATCCATGTGACGATCGATGGTCCGGTGGTCACTTTGCGCGCCGAAATTCGCCAGCAGGACAGCCAGTCCGAGGGTGAAAAGCTGTTGCGCAGCGAGCGCTACTACGGCGCCGTGTCGCGCAGCTTCCAGCTGCCGCAGGACATCGACAACGCGGCGTCCAAGGCCAAGTATGAGAACGGTGTTTTGCAGCTGACGCTGCCCAAAAAACTGCCGACGGCAGGTCAGCGCCTCACGATCGAGTGATCGGTGTCCCCACGCGGATCGTCAGCTCACGGCCTTCTTGAGCCACTCGGTGAACGCCGCGCACTCCCAGCGGTCCATGGTGCCGGTGCGCCAGCACAGGTAGTGCGCGTGCGGGCTGGGCACCCGGCGGCTGTAGAGCGGCACGAGCGTGCCGTGCTCCAGCCACGGTGCGGCCAGCTTGAGCCGCACCAGGGCCACGCCCATGCCGGCGGCAGCGCCGTCGCACATGAGGCCGATGTCGTTGAACTGCGAGCCCTCGTTGGGTTCGGGCCAGTCGAGGTCGTGCGCGGCGAACCAGGTGCGCCAGGGCTCCAGCGGGCTGCGCAGCAGCGGCACACCTTCCAGGTCTTGCGCCGATTCGAACGGCCCGTGTTCGCGCACGAAAGCGGGTGAGGCCAGCGGCGTCACCTCGTCCTTCATCAGGCACACGTGTTCCACGTCGGCGTAGCGCCCGGTGCCGAAGCGCACCATCAGTTCGGCGTCTTCGGCCACCACGTCCAGCAGCGGAATGCTCACCTGCAGTGTGAGATCGATCTCGGGGTAGGCGTCGCTGAACTGCTTGAGGCGCGGCAGCAGCACCGAGCGCGCAAACGTGGGCGTGACCGCCACGCGCAGCTTGCGCCGGCCGGGCGCTGCCGCGTTGCTGGGAAACTTTTGCAGCGTGGCCAGGCCATCGCGCACATGCGCGAGGTACTCGCTGCCTTCGGTGGTGAGCGAAAAATCCGCCCGCCCGAAGAGCTTGGTGCCCAGGATCTGCTCCAGCTGCTTGATGCGGTGGCTCACCGCGCTGGGTGTGACATTGAGCTCGTCCGCCGTCTGCGTGACGCTGCGCAGGCGCGCCAACGCCTCGAAGGTGAGCAGGCACTGGATGGGCGGGATGCGGATGGTCAAGCGGCCTCAGTCTGTCATTTCGGCACAAATGTGAAGTGCAGGGAGCCGTCGGGATACAGGTGCTCGACCTTGTCGCCCCGTCGCTGCAGCATGCCGCAACCGTCGTAGTCCCAGCGGCGCCACTTCAAGCAGAGCTTCGCGCCGTCCAGTCGCCATTCACCACTGTCCGACTGGCCTTGGTTCGACCCATAGAGACGACCGCCGTCGCGCAAATCCAGTCCGACGGAGCCAAACCGTGCGTTGTTGGTGTCGAGGCGCTTTCCCTGGATGAGCGCCACCGCTTCCTCGGTGCTCAGGGGTGTGGCATCTTGCGCCACCGCCGGCGCAAGCACCGCCATCAAACAGACACAAGCAGCAGCCTTCGGGATGAACTTCATGACGAGTGACTCCTTGGGTTGAAAAACATCAAAGGGACAGGGCGATCATTTGAACACCACGGTCTTGTGGCCGTTGAGCAGCACCCTGTGCTCGCTGTGCCATTTGACGGCCCGCGCCAGCACCTGGCTCTCGGTGTCGCGGCCGCGCGCGGTGAGGTCTTCCACGGTGTCGGTGTGGTCCACGCGGGCCACGTCCTGTTCGATGATCGGGCCCTCGTCGAGGTCGGCGGTGACGTAGTGGGCGGTGGCGCCGATCAGCTTCACGCCGCGGTCGTGCGCCTGGTAGTAGGGCTTGGCGCCCTTGAAGCTGGGCAGGAAGCTGTGGTGGATGTTGATCGCCTTGCCCGCGAGTTCGCGGCACAGGTCGTTGCTCAGCACCTGCATGTAGCGCGCCAGCACCACCAGCTCGGCGCCCTCGCCGCGGATGATGTCGAGCTGTTTGGCCTCGGCCTGCGCCTTGGTGGCCGCCGTCACCGGGATGTGGTGGAAGGGCACGTTGTAGCTGGCGGCGAGCTGGTAGAACTCGCGGTGGTTGCTGATGATGGCGCGGATGTCCAGTGGCAGCAGGCCGCTCTTCCAGCGAAACATCAGGTCGTTGAGGCAGTGGCCTTCCTTGCTGACAAAGATCACGGTGCGCACCGGCTCGGCCAGCGGGTGCAGGCTCCAGCGCATGCCGAAGGGCTCGGCGAACAGCTTCAGGCGCAGGCGCAGATCGTCTTGCGTGAGCTGGGCGCAGGCGAACTGAACGCGCATGAAGAACAGGCCGGTGTCGTGGTCGTTGTACTGCGCGGCTTCTTCGATGTTGCCGCCGTGCTCGAACAGAAAGCCGGAGACGGCGTGCACGATGCCGGGGCGGTCCTGGCAGGACAGGGTGAGGACGTAGGTGTGGTTCATGGCCGGGCGATTGTCGCAGCAAGGGCCCCGGTGGGCCTGCGCGGGGCCTTGGCAGTGGAGCCCCTGCAGGGCGAAGCCGGTGCCACAATTCCCGCTTCTCAGCTGTGCCGGAGTCACCCATGGCCTACAACGACCTTCGCATGGACAACCAGTGGTTGCCCTTCACCCCCAACCGCAGCTTCGCCAAGGACCCGCGCATCTTCGTGGCGGCCGATGGCATGCACTTCACCACGCACGATGGCCGCCAGGTCATCGACGGCATCTCCAGCCTGTGGTGCGTGGGCGCGGGGCACAACCGCAAGCCGATCAACGAAGCCATCAAGAAGCAGCTGGACACACTGGACTACAGCACCGCCTTCAGCGTGAGCAACGACAAGGCGTTTCGCGCGGCCGAGATGATTGCCGCCATGGCGCCCGGTGATCTCAACAAGGTGCTGTTCTGCAACTCTGGGTCAGAGGCCGCCGACACCTCGATGAAGGTGGCGCTGGCCTACCACCGCGCGCGCGGCGAAGGCCACCGCAACATGTTCATCGGTCGCGAGCGGGGTTACCACGGTGTCGGCTTTGGTGGCATGTCGGTGGGCGGCATTCCTGCCAACCGCAAGGTGTACGGCACCAGCCTGCTGCCGCGCGTGGACCACCTGCGCTTCATCCACGACCCGGTGAAACACGCCTACATCCACAACACCGAGCCGGTCTGGAACGAAGACCTGCTGCTGGAGCTGGAAAACCGCATCCTGCCGCTGCACGACGCGAGCAACATCGCGGCGGTGATCGTCGAACCCGTGGCTGGCAGCGCAGGCTGGTATGTGCCGCCGCAGGGCTACCTGAAACGGCTGCGCGAGATCTGCGACAAGCACGGCATCCTGCTGATCTTCGACGAGGTCATCACCGGCTTCGGCCGCCTGGGCACGGCGTTTGCGTCGGACTACTACGGCGTGCAGCCCGACATGCTGAACTTCGCCAAGGCCGTGACCAACGGCGTGTTCCCGCTCGGTGGCGTGGTGTGCACCGACCGCATTTACGAGGCCATGATGGGCGCGCACGGCAACGCGCCGGAGCACGCCATCGAGTTCTTCCACGGCTACACCTACTCGGGCCACCCGGTGGCGTGCGCGGCGGCCATTGCCACGCTCGATCTGTTCCGCGAAGAGCAGCTGTTCGAGCGCGCCGGCGACATGGGCCCGGTGCTGGGTGATGCGATGCACGCCGCGCTCAAGGGCCTGCCCAACGTGATCGGCATCCGCAGCCTGGGGCTGGCGGCTGCGGTGGAGTTGGCGCCCATCGCCGGCCTGCCGGGCAAGCGCGCGTTTGACGTGTTCATGGACTGCTACCACCGCGGCGTGCTGGTGCGCAACGCGGGCGAGAACCTGGTGTTCGCGCCGCCCTTCATCGTCGAGAAGGCGCACATCGAAACCATGGTCGGCACCCTGGCCGACGCGATCAAACGCGCCGCCTGACGACACCTTCAGCGCTTGAACTGCTGGCGCAGTTCGGCGCAGTGGTCGCGCGGTGGCTGCGGCGGTGTGAGCCACACCGCGTCCGACGGCGTGGCGGCCTTGGTGTCACCGGCCTGCGCCATCACCACGCGGTGTGCCAGTGTCTTGGGCAAATGCAGCGGCACACCCAGGTCGCGCCGCACATGGCCGTTGCCGGCCACCAGTACCACGGTCTTGCCCGCGCCCGCTTTCTCGCCGGCGGCCACCACGGTGCGGGCCATGGTGTCGTCGCGCGCGAGTTGAATGCGGGTCATCGGGCCGATCTGGCTCTCGGGCAGCAGGTCGCAGTGCCCTTCGCGGATGCCTTGGCGTTGTTCCTGCAGCGCAGCGTTGCCGATGCGGCTCTCCAGCGCGGCGTTGCCCATGGCAGCCGTCATCTGGCTGCGCGGCAGGTCACCACCGAGCACCGGCACGCCGGCGCGCACCGCGGCCATCACCACGGCGCTGTACACCGGCCAGGGCCAGCCGCCCTGGTCGGTCCAGTTGAGGGCTTCGCGCACGCGGGCTTCGCTGGCGTCGGCTGGCAGGCCGGTGGTCTGGCGGCCTTGTTCGGCCATCTCGATCACCAGCGCACCCAGCTGACCGCGCTCAGCCAGCGCCTGCACCACGTCGCGCTGCAGCGCCTGGTGCTCGGGCGTGTCGTGCTGTTCGCCGAGCATGAGCACGGGCGTGGGCATCACGCGATCGAGCAGGGTGGACACGGTGGTGGGCGGCAACTGGGCGCAAGCACCGAGCAGAGCCACAGACACAGCCAGGGCGACAGCAGATCGACAGTTCATGCGCCGATACTAAGTGGCTTGCCGCGTGTGGCACACCTCTTCACACCAGTACCCGAGTGACCTTCTTGCCTGCCTTCGGCCCCGTTTCGTGGTCGCGCGTTCTCCTCACGCTGTTGCTGGCCCTGGCCGCCGCGCTGCTGTGCGTGTGGTTGCGCACGCCCATTCCCTGGATGATCGGCCCGCTGCTGGCGACCTCGCTGGTGTCGGTGCTGGGTGCGCCCACCGAGAGCTGGGCACCGTTGCGCAACACCGGGCAGTGGGTGATCGGCACCGCGCTGGGGCTGTACTTCACGCCGGCGGTGGGTGCGCTGGTGGCCAGCCTGTGGTGGGCGATTGCGCTGGGGATCGCCTGGGCGCTGCTGCTGGGCCTGGCTTTTGGCGCCTGGTTGCGCCGGTTGCACGCCGGGCACCTGGCCCACCTCACGCCCGCGCAATTGCTGAGCACCACCTACTTTGCCGGCGCCATCGGTGGCGCGTCCGAGATGACGCTGATCGCCGAGCGCCAGGGTGCCCGCACCGATCTGGTGGCCGCCGCACACAGCCTGCGCGTGTTGCTGGTCACGCTCACCATCCCGTTTGCGCTGCAGTTCTGGGGCGTGAGTGGTCTGGACACGCTCACGTTGGGTCTGCGCGAGGTGCAGCCCACAGGGCTGCTGATGCTCGCCGGCCTCACGCTGGTGGGCGCGCTGGTCATGCAGTGGCTGGGCCGCGCCAACCCTTGGTTCATGGGCGCGCTGGTGGTGACCATGGTGGTGACGCTCTCGGGCGTCACCCTGTCCGCCATCCCGCAAGCGCTGTCCAACGCGGCGCAGCTCGTCATCGGCGTGAGCCTGGGGGTGCGCTTCACACCCGCGTTTGTGCACACGGCACCGCGCTGGCTGGCTTCGGTGGCGTTTGCCAGCTTTTTCATGATGGGCATTTGTGCGCTGTTCGGTTGGGCCCTGTCCAAAGTCACCGGCCTGCACCCGGCCACCTTGCTGCTGGGCACCGCGCCTGGGGGCATCGCCGAGATGGCCATCACCGCCAAGGTGTTGCAACTCGGCGTGCCCGTGGTCACCGCTTTCCAGGTCTGCCGTCTGGTGGCGGTGCTGGTGCTGGCGGAGCCGGTGTACCGCTGGCGCTACCGTCAAACGTGAAGGCCAGACGTGAAAAAGCCCGGGCAAGCCGGGCTTTCGAAGCGAGAGTGGAGCGCTGTCAGTGCATGACCACCGGCATCTGCGCGAGTTCCGCGTAGCCCTCCAGCGTGTCCTCCACCTCTTCCTGCGAAGGGGTGCTTTGCTGCCAGGCGGTGATCTGGATCTGGAACATCTCTGCCCAGGAGCCGTCGAGGTACACCTCTTTGCCCGAGCGCTTGTCCACGATCTCGAAACCGTGGCGCGGGATCTGCGGGCCTTGTGCGGAAGTGTCTTCACCCTCGGCGGGTGCGTTGGCCAGGATGTGGACCACAGCGAAGGCATCCGAGTCGTAGAGCATGTTCATGACTGAAATTCCTTGTGTTGCGAAAGCCGGCTTCCGGTATCACTTATATCGGCAAACCTGGGCGGTCTTGAAGTTCTGAGTGCTCTTTACGTGGCAACGTTCCGCGTCATTTCAAGATGCGTGTGTTTTCCGGCACACATGAGGTCCAAACGCCTACGGCATCCGGCTGAGTTGCTGGTCGGCCACATCGCCGTTGGCCTGGGTCACGCGCAGGCGCACCGGCAGGTGTTGCAGGTCGGGCGCCAGCCACATCTCCACCGTGCTGTCGAACTCCTTGCGCGGCAGGCGCACCAGCTGTCGCACGCGCAGTTCGCCAGCGGGGAGCGCCAGCGTGGTTTCTTCGCCCACCTTGAAGCGCCAGATGTCCGCATCGCCCGTGCCGGCCACCTGCATCTCGATGGTCTGCCCGCTGACATAGGCCTGCGGCCGCGCCTGCAGCAGGCCGGCGATCTGCAGGAACAGGCTCAGGCGGTCCTGAGCGCCGGGCAGCAGCACGGCCTCGGGGGCGTTGTTGCTGAAGCGGATGCGGTTCTGTTCGGCATCGAAGTGCGCGGCCTTCTCGCTGCGACTTTTGTCGGCGAAGCGCTCGGGGCTGAGGCCGGTGGGGCCCACCCGGCCGGTGCTGGTCTGCACGCGGCTGCCCAGCAGGAAGACCTTCATCTCCATGCGTGCGCTGTAGCGGCCGTCGGCCTGCGTCCAGTTCAGCTGGCCTTCGGCGTTGTAGGCGATGCCCTTGATGCGGCCGGTCACGGCGTAGTCGAGCCGGGTGCTGGCGGGCGGCTGTGCCGGGGGCAGGGCGCGGGTGGCGGCAGGCGGGGCGCGCTTCTTGACGGCTGCGGCTGCCAGCAGTTCGGCGTCGGGAGCCAGCGCCGGTTCGTCGGTCGTTGCTTCAACGGGTGATGACGCAGGGTCGGGCGTGGGTTCGGTCGGGGTGGTTTCCGCGAGTGCCACGGTCTCGGCGGGAGGAATGTCGGCGTTGGGCAGTTCCGGGCCCGAGGTCGGCGGCGCCAAGTCGGGTGCGGTGTCGGCGACCACCGCTGGTGGTTCGGCCTGAACCGCGCGCTGTGCTGCTGCGGGCGGGGCTGGCGGAGCCTTGCGTGGCAACGCCGGTTTCGGGCGTGCCGTGGCAGGTTCTGCGGCTGGTGCCGGCACGATCCAGCGCACGGTGCTCACGCGTGCCAGCGCAGCGGGCTGCGCTGCGCCAGCGGACGGTTGAACCTCGCCGGGCGTCTGTTGCAGAGGGACCGGCATGGCGACGGGGGCCGCGCGTTGCGCTGCGTGGGGCAAGCCGGGCAGTTCGCCCACCAACAGCGCGAGGTGCACACCCAGCACGCCGGCGATCAGCGCCAGCAGCGTGGGCCAGCGCGGTGCGGGGGCTGGCGTGCGCGTGGCACTCATGGGCTGTGGGCGCTCGGCCGGTGGCCGAGGTCGGCGCTGAGCTGGCGCGCGCTCTGGAGCACGGCGCGGGCCGGTGCGCCCGACCACTCGGTGTCCAGCGTGGCCACGGAGCCCAGCACCACCAGCCCCAGCGCGAGGTGGCCTTGTGCGTCGAACACCGGCGCGCAGAACCCGCCCACGCCGGGCAGCAGGCTGTGCACCACGCGGGCCATGCCGTGGCGGCGCGTCTCGTCCAACAGGGCTTGCACCTCCGACAGGGTGTGTGGCACGTCCACCAGCGGCAGGCCACTGCGCGGCAGCTTCTTCAGGCGGGCCAGTTCGTCACGCACCATGGGGCCGATGCGCTCGGCGTCGCGACCTTCGCTGCCCATGAAGGCGGCGAAGCAGCGGCCCGTGGCCGAGGTGAGCAGCGGCATCACGTCGCCCAGGCGCAGCGTGACCGGCACGGTTTGCGGTGCCTCGATCCAGTGCACCATGGTCGGTCCCTGGTTGCCCCACACCGCGATGGCGAGGGTGTGACCGGTCTCGGTGATCAGGGCGGTCAGGCGCTCGCGCGCCAGCTTCACCGCGTCGATGCGCGAGAGGCTGGCCAGACCCAGGCGCAGCGCGGCGGGCCCGAGGTCGTAGCGGGTGCTGACCGGGTCTTGCACCACCAGGCCCATGCGCTGGAAGCTCACAAGATAACGGTGGGCCTTGGCCGCGCTCATGCCGGCGGCGGCCGCCAGGTCGCGCAGCATCAGCGCACCCGGGGCTTCCGACAAGGCGTTCAGCAGCTCGAAACCCACCTCCACCGACTGGATGCCCGCGCGCTGCGGCTCGTCCTCGTCCGCTCCGGCGGCGACTGGGTGGGGGAGGGCGTTGCGTTGGGCGGTGGACATGGGGTGGCGTTGAACAGGTAGGACGGTCGGCGGGCAAACAGGTTCAACGCAATGTGTGTCCATTCACCCGCGTTCCCGGGTCATCGCCTAGAATCCTGATTTTACGAATAGGTTAATCGATTTCACTAATCGTAACCAGCGGCGCAACCACTGGCGCAACCACCCGCAGAACCATCAGGAGACATTCATGAAACTCGCCACCTACAAAGACGGCTCACGCGACGGACAACTCGTGGTGGTCTCGCGCGACCTGAGCACGGCGCATTATGCGACCGGCATTGCGCACAAACTCCAGCAGGCGCTGGACGACTGGAACTTCATCAGTCCCCAACTGCACGACCTGTACGTGACGCTCAACCAGGGCAAGGCGCGCCACGCGTTTCCGTTCGACCCCGCGATGTGCATGGCCCCGCTGCCCCGGGCTTATCAGTGGGCCGACGGCTCGGCCTACATCAACCACGTGGAGCTGGTTCGCGCGGCGCGCAGCAGCGAGGTGCCGCAGTCGTTCTACGCCGACCCGCTGATGTACCAAGGCGGCAGCGACGACTTCATCGGGCCCACCGACGACGTGGTGGTGCCCAGCGAAGACTTCGGCATCGACTTTGAAGCCGAGATCGCGGTGGTGACCGGCGACGTGCCCATGAGCGCCACGCCCGAACAGGCGCTGGACGGCATCCGCCTGCTGATGCTGGCCAACGACGTGTCGCTGCGCAACCTGATCCCGGCCGAACTGGCCAAGGGTTTCGGTTTCTTCCAGAGCAAGCCGGCCACCGCGTTCAGCCCGGTGGCGATCACGCCCGACGAACTGGGCGATGCCTGGCAAGGCGGCCGAGTGCACCTCACCGTGCAGAGCACCTGGAACGGTCGCAAGGTCGGCATGTGCGAAGCCGGTCCCGAGATGACCTTTCATTTCGGCCAGCTGATCGCCCACATCGCCAAGACGCGCAACGTGCGCGCCGGCTCCATCGTGGGCAGCGGCACGGTGAGCAACAAGAGCGTGGAAGTCGATGGCCGCAAGGAGTGGCCCAAGGGCTACAGCTGCATCGCCGAGAAGCGCGCGATCGAAACCATCCTGGACGGCCAGCCCTCGACCGCCTTCATGAAGTTCGGCGACACCATCCGCATCGAGATGAAGGGCAAGGATGGGCAAAGTGTGTTCGGCGCGATCGACCAGAAGATCGCCCCATTGCAGGATTGAGGTACATCCCGTTCGCCCTGAGCTTGTCGAAGGGCTCGCGCGAACTGTCGCAAGAAGGCTTCGACAGGCTCAGCCCGAACGGGAGTGACTAGCTGGCGTAGACCGCGTCGAGCGACGCAAACCCCTTGACCTCGATGGGGTTGCCGAAGGGGTCGCAGAAGAACATCGTCCACTGCTCGCCGGGTTGCCCTTCAAAGCGCACCTGCGGCGGCAGCACGAACTCGACGCCGGCTTGTTCCAGGCGCTCCGCGAGCGCGCTCCATTCAGGCAGCAGCAAGACCAGACCGAAGTGCGGCATGGGCACCAGGTGGTCGCCCACACGCCCGGTGCGGGTGGTCTTGAACGGCTCGCCCAGGTGCAGCGAGATCTGGTGGCTGAAGAAGTCGAAGTCGACCCAGGTGTCGGTGCTGCGACCCTCGGTGCAACCGAGCACACCGCCATAAAAGCGACGCGCCGCCATCAGGTCGGTGACGTTGAAGGCGAAGTGGAACAGGCTGCGGGTGGTCAGGGTGGTGGCGGAATCGTTCATGGCCGCAGCATACCCAGCCGCAGCTGCCTTCAGTGTTCCGCCTTGGTCTGGCAGTCGATGCAGCGCATGGCCGTGGGATTGGCATGAAGCCGTGCTGCGGGAATGGACACGCCGCAATCGACACACAGACCGAAACTTCCGTCGGCGATGCGCTGCAGTGCCGCGTCAATCTCGACCAGCTCGGCCGACTCGCGTTCTTCGAGTGCAAAGGTCAACTCCCGCTCGGTGTTGGCCTGGGCCTGGTCGTCGCTGGCGCTGCCCAAGGCCTCGGCGGCCGATTCGGCGCGGCTCATTGCGCCGCCATGCTGGGCGCGCAACTGCGCCTGCACGTCGATGCGCATCTCCTGGAGCTGGGCAGCGAAGGTGTCGGAAATGGAAGCGGTCATGGGTTTCTCCTCGGGACAAGTGGGGCCGCTCTGCGGTCCGGTGGTGCGTCTCATGGTGCGCCTTTTGACGCCTCGCCGGGTTGATGCACGTCAATCACAATCCACCGAAGGCAAGGGCTCACGACGCGCCCCTGATTCATAACCCGATTCCCCGAGGAGACCCTGATGACCACCGTGGATTACAGCCGCTACGAAACCCTGGACATCACCCGCCGAGGACCTGCCGTGGACGGCGTGCCGTCGGTGCTCGACATCCGCATGCGCGCCGACGGACCCGGTGGCAACGGCAAACTGCCCACCGCCGGCCACGAAGGCCACTGGGAACTGAGCGAGATCTGGCGCGACGTGGGGCGCGACGACAGCGTGCGCTGCGCGGTGTTGCGCGGCAGCGGACTCGGCTTTTCGGGTGGCGGTGATCTCGCGCTGGTGCAAGACATGGCGACCGACTTCGAGGTGCGCACGCGTGTGTGGAAAGAAGCGCGCGACCTGGTCTACAACGTGATCAATTGCGACAAACCCATCGTGAGCGCCATGCACGGCCCAGCCGTGGGCGCCGGGCTGGTGGCCGGCTTGCTGGCCGACATCTCGATCGCCACGAAGACCGCCAAGATCGTCGACGGCCACACACGCCTGGGCGTGGCCGCCGGCGACCACGCGGCCATCGTCTGGCCGCTGTTGTGCGGCCTGGCCAAGGCCAAGTACTACCTGCTGCTGTGCGATCCCATCAGCGGCGAAGAGGCCGAGCGCATCGGGCTGGTGTCGCTCGCGGTGGACGAGGACCAGCTGCTCGACAAAGCCTATGAAGTGGCCGACCGGCTGGCCAGTGGCAGCCAGACCGCGATCCGCTGGACCAAGTATTCGCTCAACAACTGGCTGCGTCAGGCCGGGCCTGCGTTCGACACCTCGCTGGCACTGGAATTCATGGGTTTTGCCGGGCCCGACGTGCGCGAAGGTGTGGCATCCTTGCGTGAACGCCGAGCCCCCCGCTTTGGTGTGGACGGCTGAGACCCGGCAGCACGGCAGTCGCCCCTGACCCCCCACAGGAGACACCCATGAGCGACACGTCCAGCAGTGGTTTTGGCAAGTTCGTGCCCGGCTTCGAGTTCCTGCAAAACCTCGCGGGCCAGGCCGCCGGTGGCGTGGCCCAAGGCATCGGGCAGAACATCCCGCAATTGCCCAACCTGGGCAGTTGGGTGGCCCCCACCTTCAACGTGGAAGACCTCGAAAAACGCATCGAGGAACTCAAGGCGGTGCACTTCTGGCTCGACCAGAACTCCAAGGCGCTGGGCGCCACCATCCAGGCCCTCGAAGTGCAGAAGATGACGCTCTCCACCCTCAAGAGCATGAACTTCAGCATGGGTGATGTGGCCAATGCGCTGAAGATCAAGGCGGCCGACACGCTGGCCAGTTTCACGGGTGCGGCGCCTGCAGCGCCCGCCCAGTTCGCGGGGCTCGAGATTCCGGCGCGCACCTACGGCAACGCGCCAGCGGCCGAACCCGACGAAGAGAGTGAACCCGAGGAAAAAGAAGCAGAAGCGCCCGAGCCGGCACCGCGCAGCAAGGTGCGCAAATCGGCGCCTTCAGCGTCTGCGGCCACCGCGGCTGCCGGTGGTGTGGTCGACCCGATGCAGTGGTGGGGCGCGATCTCGCAGCAGTTCCAGCACATTGCGTCCAACGCGATGAAGGACGTGGCCAAACAGACCGCGCTGGACACCACGCGCCAGGTGGCCTCGGGCCTGACCGACCAGGCCGTGAAAGCAGCCACCGGCATGGCCGGCAAGGCCGCGCGCAGCATCGGCGGCACGGTCGCGCGCAACGTGGGCACGGCCGCCGGCATGGGTCGCGCAGCGGCCCGGGCCGTGACCGCGCCCGCGAAGAAGGCGGCGCCCCGGCCCGCAGCGAAGAAGGTGCCCACCCGCGCACCCGCCGCCAAAGCACCGTCGCGCGCGCCATCGGCACAGCCCATGGCCGCGGGCGACTGGACCATGCCCACCGCATTTTTCCCCGGATTTGCCGCCCTGCAGCCAGCGGCTGCACCGTCGGCCAAGCCCAAAGCCACCGCCAAAAAGGGTGGGGCCCGCAAGGCCGCCCCCCCGAAACCCGCTGCCCGCAAGACCGCAGCCGCCAAATCCACCCGCCGGCGCTGAACCCTCGCGCCGCTGGTGGGTCGACTCCCGATGAAGCTCTTTCCCTACGCCCACGCAACCCATCCGCAATGGCGCATGGCCGCCGCCCTGGTGCTCGCGCAACTGCGCGGCCAGATGGCCCTGCCCGAGTACGCCAAGGCGCCTGCGCTGGCGTTGCTCTACATCACCGACCACTACGCCGCCGAGGCCCAGGCCATCCTGGAGCACCTGAGCGCCGAGCTGCCCGAGGTGACCGATTGGGCCGGCACGGTGGGGGTGGGCGTGTCGGCCAACAACGTGGAGTATTTCGACGAGCCAGCCCTGTGCGTGATGCTGTGCGACCTGAGCCCCGACCAGTACCGCGTGTTCAGCGGCGTGGCGCCGCTGGCGGC
Source organism: Hydrogenophaga sp. (assembly GCA_046314475.1). Lineage (GTDB taxonomy): Bacteria > Pseudomonadota > Gammaproteobacteria > Burkholderiales > Burkholderiaceae_C > Hydrogenophaga. The sequence goes on along the minus strand of JBKBWW010000005.1, from coordinate 4,177 downwards.
CAGCGGACGCGTGGCTGGCTCGGGCGGCTTTGTGGCCCACACCGCGCTGGTGCACGCCGACGGCGGCACGCCCGAACTCAACGAGTTGATCGCCGAAGTGGCCGACCGCACCGGCAGCGGGTATGTGTTTGGCGGGTTGGCCGGCAGCCGGGGGCAGAGCGTGCAGTTCTCGCTGGGCAGCGCAGGCAATCTGAGCGGCCAGGGTGCGGCCAGCGGTGTGTTCCTCGGCGGCTTGAGCGGTGTGGCGTTCGGGGCTGATGTGGGCATCGTCTCGCGCGTCACGCAGGGCGCGCAGCCGGTGGACAAGGAGCGCACCGTCACCGAGTCCGACGGCAACCTCGTGCTCAAGCTCGACGGTGAACCCGCGCTGGACGTGCTGCTGCGCGAACTCGACATTTCACTGGAGCAGCCCGAGCGGGCGATGCCGCGCCTGCGCGCCACGCTGGTGGGGCTGACGCAGCCGCACCCCGATGTGGACGTTGAACTGCCTGCGAGTGGCCCGCAACTGCGCGGGCAGTTCGGCACCGAGGTGATGGTGCGGCACCTGATTGGTCTGGACCCGGGTCGCCGAGGCGTGGCCATCGGCGATCTGGCACCCGAGGGCACGCGGCTGGCGTTTTGCGAACGCAACGTGCAGGCCGCGCGGGCCGACCTGATCCGCGTGTGTTCCGAGGTGCGCGAGGAGCTGGAGCCCGAAGAGCTCAGCCTGGCCGTGGCGAGCGCCCTGACCGCCGCCGAGGCGGAGGCCGCACCGCACCCGGCGCGGCGCATCGCGGGCGCCATTTACGTGAGCTGTGCCGGCCGGGGTGGCCCACATTTCGGCAGCCCGAGCGCCGAGCTGCAGGTGGTGCGCCGCGCCCTGGGCGACGTGCCGCTGGTGGGCTTTTTTGCCGGTGGCGAGATCGCGCACCACCGGCTGTACGGTTACACCGGGGTGCTCACCGTCTTCACGATGCCGGCCGCCTGAACCTCAGGCGGGTTTGGACGCGCGGGCGCGGGCCCGCTCCAGCGTGCGGTTCGCGTCCGCCCCGCCCATGCCGTACATGTCGGCGAATTCGTCCACCGTCTTGCCGCTGGCTTCAAACGCACGCAGCAGCGCCGCGTCTTTCGCTGCGCGGGCCACCACCGCGTCCAGCGCTTCTTGGGTCAGTGCGTTCACGGCTTCGTCGCGCGTCAGCACCAGTGCCGCGTAGGCTTCGGCGCCCAGGCCCGAGGCTTCAAAGGCCTGCTCGATGCGTTGGCGCAGTTTGGGCCGCAGGTCTTGCGGTGCGCGGCCCTGGCGGCGGCGAAACACCTCCACCAGCGCGTGGTGCACGTGCTCGGGCGCGAGGTCTTCCACCGGCTGGCCGCTCAGGTCGCAACGCGGCTGGCCGCTGGCCACGGCGGTGAGGTAGCGGGTGGAGCGCGTGTGCAGTGCCAGCGCGGCTTTCAGGCCGTCTTTGTCCAGCGTGTCGGGGTGCGCGTCCAGCAGGTCCTGGAAGATGCCGCGTTTCATGGGCAGAAACTCGGCACCGAACAGCGCCGGGTACAGCGAGGCCAGCTGGTCGAGCATGGGGTGGGGGGCGCCGGCGGGCGGGTTGCCACCGCCTCGCTGTGCGCGCTGCGGTGCCGGGCCGCGGCGGTTGCGCCCGCCGCGTGCCGGTGCCCGGCTCCCGGTGTCGGATTCGGCGGGCGCCGGCGCTGCGGCGTCGGTGGGTTCGGAGGCGTTCGGATTCATGGTGTCCTGCATTCAGGCGGTCGAGCAAAGCCCGACATCATGCCAGCCGGGGCGCACCACCGGCCAGGTCAGCGCCGCAACATCCCAAAGGCTTCGAATTCCCAACTGCGCATGGCCAGCACCAGGGTGTAGCCCTCGCGGTCCTTCTCTGCCAGCTTCTGGTCGGTCTGGTGCTGCTGCGCAAAGTCTTGTGCCACGCGCTGCAGGCGCTCCATGAACATGGGTGCCAGCGTGCGGCTCACCGAGCCGTGCACCAGCATCAGGCCCTCGCCCGTGCCGTCGAAGCCGCCGCGAAAGTAGTCGAGCAGGGCGTGGTCGCGAAAGTAGTTCATCACCGGGCCGTGCGGCCGCCAGCGGAAGGTCTTGGCCAGCTTGAGCCGGTAGCGGTTGAGCGGGCGCAGTTCGATGATGCCGATGCGGCCAAGCTGCGCCAGGCTCTTCACACAGTCGGCCTCGCTCAGGCGGTAGCGCGCGGTGATCTGCTCCAGCGTCCACTGGCTCAGCACGCAGATGGCCACCAGCAACAGCTTCTTGTCGGCCACCACCGCGCGCTCCTGCTCCTGCGTCATCTCGCGCAGCAAAGGCTGCGCGTCGGCCACGCGGCGCGCAAGGTCGGCGAAATCCAGCCGCAGGGCGCGGCAGATCGCATCCACCTTGGACAGCGACATGTCGCCCTTGGCCAGCATGCGCTTCACACTCGATTCGGCCATGCCCATGGCCTGCGCGAGGTCGGCATAGGTCATGCGCGCGGCTTTCAGTTCCTGCTTGAGGGCGCTGACGAGGTCGGTGGTGGTGCTCATGTTGGGGTCCTGTTGGTGTTCTGTCAGGTATTGCCAATCGATACCAACTTCGAATGGAATCGGAACTGTATCGGAATTCGCCACCGGTTGACCCTCGCCGCACCACACTCCCGCCAGCCCGATTTGAGGCTGTCACCGGAACTCCCCGCATGATTTCACCCGCCCCGATCCCCTCGCCCCGGCGAGCGACTCCGTTCACCGTGGTCACCCTGAGCCTGCTCGCCCTGTGGGTTTTCGCGTGGCTGGCGGGGCCGACCGTGCTCTCGCTGCTGGACGTTTCGCTCAACCCCCACGGACACGCCCCGTTGCGCGCGCATGGCCACCCGTTTGTGGATGCCCGCAGCTGGTGGGGCGTGCCCAACACGCTGGACGTGCTGAGCAACCTGCCGTTAGTGTTGGCTGGCGCCTCGGGCTTGTGGTCCCTGCGGGGCCGCACCTTGAATCTGCCCACCATGAACGCTTTGCGTGTCTTCTTCGCTGGCCTGATCCTCTCGGGCCTGGGTTCGACCCTGTACCACTGGGCGCCCGACGCGGGCTCGCTGGTGATCGATCGCCTGGGCATGGCGGTGGCGTTTGCCGGTGTGCTGGCGCTGTCGGTGGCCGAGCGTGTCGGACAGCGGGAGGCGCGCCTTTTTCTGCCCGCCATGTTGGCGCTGGCGCTGGTCTCGGCGGTCTTGCCCCACCTGCAAGGCAATGTGCTGCCTTGGACAGTGGTTCAGTTCGGCGGTATGGGTCTGGTGGTGTGGTTGGCAATGCGCTCACCCGCTTCAGGGACTCTCGGCGTGTCATTGGCCGGTTTGATCGCGTTGTATGCCGTGGCCAAGCTGCTGGAATTGGGTGACGAGGCCGTGTTCCGCGCCACGGGCGAATGGGTGTCGGGCCACAGCCTCAAGCACGTGACCGCAGCCTGCGCAGCGCTGCCGGTCCTGTGGAGCCTCAAGCAACACCGGCTCGGTGACAATGCGCCCGTCCATCCCTCGGCGATGGTCTGAGACCCGACTCACAACCTCTGGAGAAGCCAGCCATGTCCGTGTCCCCATCGCACCCTGCCGAGGGCGGCCAGTTTGCCCTGCTGCGCCAGCGCCGCTTTGCGCCGTTCTTCTGGACGCAGTTCCTCGGCGCCGCCAACGACAACCTGTTCAAGTTCGCGTTCACCGTGCTGGTCACCTACCAGCTGCAGGTGAGCTGGCTGCCGCCGGCGCTGGCCGGGCTGGTGATCGGTGCCTTGTTCATCTTGCCGTTCCTGCTGTTCTCGGCCACCAGCGGCCAGCTGGCCGACAAGCTGGACAAAAAGACGCTGATCGTCTTCGTCAAGCGGCTGGAGATCGGCATCATGGCGCTGGCCGCGGGGGCGTTCTTCACCACGAACATTCCACTGCTCCTGCTCTGCACCTTCCTGATGGGGCTGCACTCCACGCTGTTCGGCCCGGTGAAGTTTGCCTACCTGCCCAACCACCTGAGTGAGCGTGAACTCACGGGCGGCAACGGCATGGTGGAGATGGGCACCTTTGTGGCGATCCTGCTGGGCAACCTGGCCGGTGGTCTGATCATCGCGGTGCCCGAGATCGGCGCGCACCACGTGGGCTTCAGCTGTGTGGCGCTGGCCCTGATCGGACGCATCACCGCGCAGGCGGTGCCGCCGACCCCGGCCACCGACCCC
>JBKBWW010000004.1:36668-62519 GCA_046314475.1 Hydrogenophaga sp. | reverse complement strand
CATGGGCAACGTCAAAGGCATCCCGCCCGGCGACGTGCAGCGCATGAGCGCCGGCAGCGGCGTGCGCCACAGCGAGTTCAACCACGCGCCCAACAGCACCACCCACTTTCTGCAGATCTGGATCGAGCCGAACGTGACGGGCATCGAGCCGGGCTACGAGCAGAAGAGTTTTGCCGACGACCAGAAGCGCGGACAGCTGCGCCTGGTGGCGTCCAACGGCGGCGCTGAGGGCTCGGTGCACATCAACGCCGATGCGTCGATGTACGCCGGCCTCCTGGACGGCGCCGAGACCGCCGAACTCGCGCTGAACCCGGCGCGCAAGTCCTATGTGCACCTGGTGCGCGGCTCGCTGGACGTGAACGGCGAAACGCTTCAGGGCGGTGACGCCGCCGTGTTGGCCGCTGAAGGCCAGCTCAAGCTGGCCAACGGCAAAGATGCTGAAGTGCTGGTGTTCGATCTCGCTGCCTGATTTTTTCAACCCCTGTTTTTTTGACCCCAAGGAATTTTCATGAACGCTCTGCAAAACCCCTTCGCCCTGCTGGCCCGCCTGTTGTTGGCCGCTTTGTTCCTCCCAGCCGGCATCAGCAAGATCAGCGGCTTCGCTGGCACGGCCGGCTACATCGGTTCTGTGGGCTTGCCCATGCCTGAGTTGGGCGCGGCCATCGCCATTGCGGTGGAGGTGCTCGGCGGCATCGCGCTGATCATTGGTTTTGGCACCCGTTGGGCGGCCTTGGCGCTGGCGGTGTTCACGCTGGTGGCGTCGTTCTTCTTCCACGCCTACTGGGCCTTGCCCGCCGAGCAGCAAATGATGCAGCAGCTGATGTTCATGAAGAACATCGGTGTGGTCGGTGGTCTGCTGGCATTGGCCGCCTTCGGCGCCGGTGCATTCAGCCTGGACGCCCGCCGCAAGGCCTGAAACGGACAGAATCCCGCCATTCCTTCAACCCGCGCCCGACTCTCAAAGGGCGCTCTTTCTGAAAGCCATTCCATGACCCAAGTTGTTGTCGTTTATCACTCCGGCTACGGCCACACCCAGCGCATGGCGCAGTCGGTCGCTGAAGGCGCTGGCGCCGAGCTGCTCGCCATCGATGCCGAGGGCAACCTGCCCGAAGGTGGCTGGGAAACCCTGGCCGCGGCCGACGCGATCATCATGGGCTCGCCCACCTACATGGGCACCGTGAGCTGGCAGTTCAAGAAATTTGCCGATGCATCCAGCAAGCCCTGGTTCAGCCAGCAGTGGAAAGACAAGGTCTTCGCCGGCTTCACCAACAGCGCCACCATGAACGGCGACAAGCTGTCCACCCTGCACTACCTGTTCACCCTGGCCATGCAGCACAGCGGCATCTGGGTCGGTACCGGTCTGATGCCCAGCAACAGCAAGGCCGCACAGCGCAACGACGTGAACTACGTGGGCTCGTTCAGCGGTGCCATGGCACAAAGCCCGTCGGACGCGGGCGCCAACGAAATGCTGCCGGGCGATCTGGAAACGGCGAAGCTGTTCGGCCAGCGCGTGGCGGCCACGGCAGCCAAATTCAAGGGCTGATCAAGCCCACCCAATGGATCGCAGCGGGCCTCAGCTCGCTGCGATTTGCAGTTTCTGGCGAGCCACCACCTGCTGCCACGCCAGGAAGTCGGAAGCCAGAAAGCGCCCAAGTTCGGTGGGCGTGCCGGCGGCGGGTTCCAGCGCGTCCAGCGCGAACCTGGCCCTCACATCGGGCAACGTGACCAGCCGCGCGATGGCCGCGTTGAGCCGGCCCACCACCTCGGGTGGAGTGCCGTTAGGCGCTACGAGCCCGAAATAATTCAGCACGTTGAAGCCCGCCAGTCCAGCCTCCACCATGCTGGGCACCTCCGGCAGGGCCGGCGTGCGCCGGTCCGACGTGACCGCCAGCGCCTTGATGCGACCGTCCCTGATGAACGGTGCCAGTGCCGGCACGGTGCCTGTGACCAGGTGAATCTGCCCACCCATCATGTCCATCACGGCGGGGGCGATGCCGCGGTACGGGATGTGTGTGATGAACGCGCCCGTGCGCACCTTGAGCAACTCCAGCACCAGGTGGTTGATGCCACCGGCACCGGCCGACCCGTAGTTGTAGAAGCCCGGCTTGGCGCGGGCCAACTGCACCACGTCAGCCAGCGTGCGGGCGGGCAGGTCCTTGTTGGCGGCCCACACCAGCGGACCGGTGGCGATCATGCCCACCGGTGTGAACTGCGCCAGTGGGTCGTAGCCCGCGCCGGGCAGGGCGGCCGGAACCGTGGTGAAGGGCGCTGCAACCAACAGCAAGGTGTGACCATCGGGCGCGCTCTGCGCAACCGCCTGCGCACCAATGGCGCCCGAAGCGCCCACCCGGTTCTCCACCACCACGGTGGCGGGCAACAACTCTGCGAGCTTCTCGGCCACCAGGCGACCCACGGCGTCCGTGCCTGCGCCGGGTGCGAAGGGAACGACGATGCGGATCGGACGCTGAGGCCAGGACTGCGACCACACGGCGGGTGCGGACAAGGTGGCCAGCGCAGAGCCGGCACCCAACATCCAATGGCGCCGGGACAAAAGGTTTTTCATGGTGATTCAAGGTGTAGGCGACAGGGCAATCCAGCATGATGGACAACGGCTGTGACCCGTTCGTGACGCCGGATGCAAAGGTAACATCGGCGCATGAAATTCCTGAGCATCATCCCCTGGACAGACTGGTTGGCACTGGTCTGTTTCTTTGCGCTGTGGACCGGCTACGCCTGGTTCGCCCGCGTCTGGGGGCGCAAGAAGGGCTCGCTGATCCAGACCACCAACCGCTACCGCGGCTACTGGATGAAGCAGGCCACGTCGCGCGATCCGCGCATGCTCGACGGCGTGATCACGCAGACGCTGTCCACCACACCGGCTTTTTTCTCGTCCACCTCCATCCTGGTCATCGGTGGTCTGTTCGCCTTGCTGGGAACGACCGACAAGGCCACCGAACTGATGAGCGAGATCCCGTTTGCCCAGACCACCACGCTGATCGTTTTCGAGTTCAAGATCCTGGTGATGGTGGCCATCTTTGTGTACGCCTTCTTCCGTTTTTCCTGGTGCATGCGCCAGTACACCTTTGTGGCGTTGGTGATCGGCTCCATGCCCTCACCCGAAGACTTCGACTCCGGCAAGTTCGACCGCGAACACTACGCCCGGCGGGCAGCGGCCATGGTGGGTGCGGCGGCCGAAACCTTCAACGACGGGCTGCGGGCGTACTACTTTTCGTTCGCTGCGCTGGCGTGGTTCATATCGCCCATGTCCATGGTGCTGGGCACGCTGGCGGTGGTCGCCATTCTTTACATGCGCGAGTTCCGATCCGAGGTGTTGCACATCCTGAAAGAAGATGTGACACCGCTGCCTTGAGGCCGAGGCAGGGGGTGCCGGCTCCTAAAATGGGGCGATGTTCCTACACCTGCGCCTGCACACCGAATTTTCCGTCGTCGACGGCACCAACCGCATCGACGAAGTCGTGGCCGCCGCGGCCGCCGACCGCCAGCCCGCTCTGGCCATCACCGACCTGAGCAACCTGTTCGGCGCGGTCAAGTTCTACAAGGCCGCGCGCGGCGTGGGCGTCAAGCCCATCATCGGGGCCGAGGTGATGCTGCAGGGCTTCACCGAAGAGACCCCGGGCGCCATGCCCGGCAGCCACCAGCCCGCCGCACCCCGTGTGCTGCTGCTGGTGCAGGACCACCAGGGTTACCTCAACCTGAGCGAGCTGCTGGCCCGCGCCTGGACGCGCAACGAAGGCCGGGGGCAGGCGCTGGTGCACCGCGACTGGCTGCGGGAATGCAACGCGGGTTTGATCATGCTGTCGGGCGCGCAGGCTGGCCCGGTGGGTCAGGCGCTGATGCAGGGCGACACGCAGCGCGCGACCGACATGGCGCTGCAGCTCTCGACGATGTTCACCCACCGCTTCTACATCGAGGTGCAGCGCGCCGGACGCGCCGATGACGAGCGCCACGTGACGCAAGCCGTGCAACTCGCCGCGCGCCTGCACCTGCCGGTGGTGGCCACGCACCCCGTGCAGTTTCTGGAGCCCGATGGCTACGAGGCGCACGAGGCGCGGGTCTGCATTTCCGAAGGCGAGATCCTGGGCAACAACCGGCGCGTGCGCCGCTTCACCCGCGAGCAGTATTTCAAGAGCGCCGAGCAAATGCAGGCGCTGTTTGCCGATGTGCCTTCGGCGCTGGCCAACACGCTGGAAATCGCCAAACGCTGCAACCTCACGCTCGTGCTGGGCAAGCCGCAACTGCCCAACTTCCCCACGCCGCTCATCGATGGCGTGCCGATGCCGATGGCGGACTTCTTCCGCCAGTCGTCGTTTGAGGGGCTTGAAGAGCGACTGGCCCACCTGTACCCCGACCCGGCCAAGCGCGACGCCGAGCGCCCGCGCTATGTGGAGCGTCTGGAGTTCGAGATCAACACGATCTTGAACATGGGCTTTCCGGGCTACTTTTTGATCGTGGGCGACTTCATCAACTGGGCCAAGAAAAACGGCTGCCCTGTCGGCCCGGGCCGGGGCTCGGGCGCCGGCTCGTTGGTGGCCTACGCACTGAAGATCACCGACCTTGACCCGCTGCAATACAAGCTGCTGTTCGAGCGTTTCCTGAACCCGGAGCGGGTGTCCATGCCCGACTTCGACATCGACTTCTGCCAGACCAACCGCGACCGCGTGATCGACTACGTCAAGGACAAGTACGGCAAGGACGCGGTGAGCCAGATCGCCACCTTCGGCACGCTGGCCGCGCGTGCGGCCATCCGCGACGTGGGCCGCGTGCTCGATTTCTCCTACGGCTTTTGTGACGGCATCTCCAAGCTGATTCCGAACAAGCCGGGCATGTCGGTCACGCTGCAGTACCCGCCCAATCCGAAGAAAGAGGGCGACAAGAACAACTACGCCATCGAAATGGAGCCGGTGCTGGCCGAACGCATCGCCAAGGAAGACGACGTCAAGACACTCATTGAACTGGCGCAAAAGCTCGAGGGCATGACGCGCAACGTCGGAATGCACGCCGGCGGTGTGCTGATTGCGCCGGGCAAGCTCACCGACTTCTGTCCGCTCTATGCGCAGCCTGGCAGCGAATCCGCGGTGAGCCAGTACGACAAGGACGACGTAGAGGCCATCGGTCTCGTGAAGTTCGACTTTTTGGGCCTGGCCACGCTGACCATTCTGGAGATCGCGCGCGAACTGATCATGAAGCGCCACCCCGGGCAGGAAGGCTTCCGGTTTGAAGACATTCCACTGACCGATGCGAAGGTGTACGCGCTGTTCTCGCGCGGCCAGACCGAGGCGGTGTTCCAGTTTGAAAGCCGCGGCATGCAGGGCATGCTGAAAGATGCCAAACCCAGCCGACTGGAAGACCTGATCGCACTCAACGCGCTGTACCGGCCAGGCCCCATGGACCTGATACCCAGCTTCGTGAACCGCAAGCACGGCAAGGAGGTCATCGAATACCCGCACCCGCTGGTGGCCGAGATGCTCAGCGAGACCTACGGCATCATGGTCTACCAGGAGCAGGTGATGCAGACCGCGCAGATCCTGGGCGGCTACTCGCTCGGTGGCGCCGACATGCTGCGCCGGGCCATGGGCAAGAAGAAGGCCGAGGAGATGGCCGAGCACCGCGAGATCTTCCGCGCCGGTGCCGCGAAGAACGACATCTCGCAGCAGAAGGCCGACGAGATCTTCGACCTGATGGAGAAATTCGCGGGCTACGGCTTCAACAAGTCGCACGCCGCTGCGTACTCGCTGCTGGCCTACCACACCGGCTGGCTCAAGGTGCACTACACGGCCGAGTTCTTCTGCGCCAACATGACGGTGGAGATGGACGACACCGACAAGCTCAAGGTCTTGCACGAAGACGCGCTCAAGATGGGCATGAGCTTCGAGGCGCCCGATGTGAACCGCGGCTTTCATCGCTTCGAGCCCGTGACCAACAAGGTCATCCGCTACGGGCTGGGCGCCATCAAGGGCACGGGGCAGGGCGCGATTGAAGCCATCGTGGCCGCGCGCGAAGGCCGGGGCGAAGGGCCTCGGGGCCACGAGACAGGTCCGTTCAAGAGCTTGTTCGATTTCTGCGTGCGCGTGGACCGCACGCGCCTGAACAAACGCACGGTGGAGGCACTGATCAAGGCCGGTGGCTTCGACTCACTGCACCTCAACCGCGCCGAGCTGCTGGCTTCGGTGGACCGTGCGTTCACCTTCGCCGCCGCCTCGGCCGCCAACGCCGCTCAGGCCGACATCTTCGGCGACAGCGACCACGGCTCCAGCACGCAAGATCCCGACCTCGTGGCCACCACGCCCTGGGGTGTGAAAGAGCGCCTGACGATGGAGAAGACCGCGATTGGCTTCTACTTCTCGGGCCATCTGTTTGACGAGGTCGAGCGCGAGGTGCGCCGCTTTGCGCGCACGCCGCTGGGCGACGTGGTGGAGAGCCGCGACCCGGTGATCCTGGCCGGCATCGTCACCGACTTCCGAGTCATCAACGGCCAGCGCGGCAAGCTTGCGCTGTTCAAGCTCGACGACAAAACCGGCGTGTTCGAGACCAGCGCTGACGAGAACCTGATCAACGCGCACCGCAATCTGCTGAAAGACGACGAACTCATCATCGTGCAGGCCGTGGCCCAGCCCGACCGCTTTTCGGGCGGCGTGCGTCTGAAGATCCAGCAGGTGTGGGACCTGGCCGCCGCGCGCTGCCGCTTCGGCAAGTACCTGCGCGTGGCGGTGAACGGCCACGCACCCGCCGTGGCCCAGCTGGTGCGCGAGTTCCCGCCCAAGCGCGAGGTGACGGAGCAGGGCGAACTGGTGCGGGGCCTGCCGGTGCGGCTGCAGCTGCTGCGCGAGGGTGCGCAGTGCGAACTGCAACTGGACGACCGCGCGCTGTTTTTCCCGACCGATGCGGCACTGGCCAGCTGGATGGCTCAGGCGCATGAGCGGCGGGCGGAGATCGTGTTCGACTGAGGGGCTTGCGGTATCAGCGGTGTCTGGCTTAGTATTACGTTTGTTATAACGTCTTCGGAGCCCGACATGCACACCCTCAAACTCACCCAGATCGGCAATTCGGTGGGTGTCATCTTGCCCAAGGACATCTTGAGCAGGCTGCATCTCGAAAAGGGCGACGAGATCTTCCTGACCGATTCGCCTGACGGTATGCGTCTCACGGTGCACAACCCCGAGTTCGAAGCGCAGATGCGCGAGGCGCGCGACATCATGAAGTCTCGCCGTGCCGTGCTGCATGAGTTGGCGAAGTGACCTCCTGGGTCTGGCTGCATGCAGAGGTCCTGGTCGCCGTTCACGAGGCGCAGCTGGCTGAGCACGGGGGCGCTCCGGGAACTCGGGACATGGGCCTGTTCGAATCCGCGATTGCACGCCCTTTCAATCTGGATGTTTATGGGTTGCCCGACGGTCGTGCGCCGGATGTATCTGCCTTGGCAGCTGCCTATGGATATGGCATTTCACGCAACCATCCGTTCATTGATGGCAATAAACGCACGGGTTTCGTTGCGGTGGAGCTGTTCCTCAGTTTGAACGGCTGGCAACTGGGGGCGTCCGACGGAGACTGCGTGATGACCATGCTGGCTGTTGCCGCAGGCGACATCTCTGAAGAAGCATTTGCCGACTGGTTGCGTACCCACGTGGTCCGCACCAGCTAAGCAACAGCTCAGAAGTCGGTCGTTTCAGTCCAGCGGACGAAGACCAATCACCAATGACGACGGCACGCGTCCGTCGGTGTCGCGCGGCAAGGTGCCGGTGCGGTCGATGGCGCGCAGCACGGCTTCGTCCCAGGCGGCGTTGCCACTGCTCTTGCTGAGCTTGCGCGAGGTGATGGTGCCGTCGGGGGACGTGCGCACCTCGACCTCGGCGCGGGGGTTGCCCGGGGCCACGTCGGTGAACACCACGTTGGGCTTGATGCGCGCGGCCACCTTGGCGCCGTAGCCTGGCGTGGGGCCGCTGGACTGCTGGGCCGTGCCCGTGCTTTGCGGGCCACCGGTGGCGCCGGCTTGGCCCATCATGCGGTTGATCTGGTCCTCACGCATTTGAGCCAGGCGCTTCTCTTCGGCGGCTTCCTTGCGCTGTTGCTCGCGTTTTTGCTCGGCCAGTTTCTGCTGGCGCTCTTTCTCGTCGGCTGCTTTTTCTGCTGCGGCTTTTTTCTCGGCAGCTGCTTTCTCGGAAGCCTTCGTGGCCGCGAGTTTTTTGGCGTCTTCTTCGCGCGCCTTCTTTTCGGCTTCGGCTTTTTTCTTCGCCTGCGCCGTGGCGATCTCAGCCTGGTCGGACGCGGGTGGCGGTGGTGCGGGCGCTGGCGCCGGAGCGGGTTTGGGCGCCGGTGTGGGGGGTGCTGGTTGGGGCGCTGGTGTTGAGGGCGGTGCCACCGCGCGCGGTGCGGCCTGCACCGGCAGGCGTGACCAGAGTTCGGCTTCGACCGTGACGGGCTCGGCGTCGTGCTGCCACTGCACACCGAAGGTGAGCGCGATCACCAGCAGACCGTGCGCAACGAGCGCCAGACCCATGGGCCCGAGCCAGCGGCCGCTGGGTGGCGGCGCAAGGTCGAGGTGGTCGGCGGTGGATTGCATGGTGCTGGAGGTGGTTTCAGCGTGAGGTTTGCACGGACAGGCCCACGCGGGCAATGCCGGCACGCTGCAAGGTGTCCATCACACGAACAACGGCTTCGTACTTCACGTTCTTGTCGGCGCTGATCACCACCGGGACGCCGCCTTCGGGTGCGGCGCCTTTGCTGCTTTGCAGTTGTTGCACACGGGCCACCAACTGGGTCAGGCTCACGGGCTGGGGCTCGGTGCTGGCCGATCCTTCGCGCACCTGGATCTGCTCGTCCTTGTCGATCATCACTGCCACGAAGCGGTCGGGCTGGCGCCCGGCCTGACCCACGCTGGGCAGTGCGATCTGGCTGGGCGTGATGAGCGGGGCCGTGACCATGAAGATGATCAGCAGCACCAACATCACGTCGATGAACGGGACCATGTTGATCTCGTTGATGGTGCGGCGGCCGCGGCCGCGCGATGAAACGGCGGGCATGTTCAGTGGCCCGATGGGGTTTGTTGCTGCGCGCCGAGATTGCGCTGCAGGATGTTGGAGAACTCTTCCATGAAGGTCTCCATGGCGTTGGCCACGCGGTCGATGTCGTGTGCGAAGCGGTTGTCGAACACGACCGCAGGGATGGCGGCAAAGAGGCCAATGGCGGTGGCCACCAGCGCCTCGGCAATGCCGGGCGCCACCGTGGCCAGCGTCACCTGCGCCAGAGCGGCCAAGCCGGTGAAGGCGTGCATGATGCCCCACACCGTGCCGAACAGGCCCACGTACGGCGAGACAGAGCCCACCGAGGCCAGGAAGGAGAGGTTGGTCTCCAGCACGTCGAGTTCGCGCTGGAAGCTCGCGCGCATGGCGCGGCGTGCGCCGTCGAGCAGGGCGCCGTTGTCGGTGATGCGGCGCTCGCGCAGCTTCTGGTATTCGCGCATACCGCTGGCAAAAATGCGTTCCATCGGACCGCCGTGTTTGGCGCTCTGCGCGGCGGCGGCGTACAGGTCGTTGAGGTTGGTGCCCGACCAGAACTCGCGCTCAAAGTCTTCGTTGTGGGCGCGCACGCGCTTGAGCGAGAACACCTTGCGGAAGATGGCGGCCCAGCTCATGACCGAGACGACCATGAGCAGCACCACCACGGCCTGCACCACCCAACTGGCGTTGAGCATCAATTGAACGATGGAGAGATCTTGGTTCATGGGTGTTCAGAGAGGGCAGGTCGTGAAGAAGTTTCAGGGCGTCAGCTGGAGCGCAGCCATCACGGCGGGCGGAATGCGCTGTGGGCGCAGCTGGCGGTCGTCGACCCAGCCGATGCGGATGGTGCCGCTGCAGAGCAGCTCTTTCTGCGTGTCGCCTTGCTGCGGTTTCAGGAGCGCGGTCTGCTCGATTGTCATGGACGCACGGCCCGCATCCACCACCTGCGCTGTAACCAGAAGCAAATCATCAAGTCGCGCGGGCCGGTGGTATTGCAGCTGCGTCTGGCTCACGACAAACATGCCGCCGAGCTGTTCGCGCAGGCGTTGTTGTTCGATGCCCAACGCGCGCAGCCACTCTGTGCGGGCGCGTTCGAAGAACTTGAGGTAGTTGGCGTAGAACACGATGCCGCCTGCGTCGGTGTCCTCCCAGTACACGCGGATGGGCCACGTGAATGGGGCTGATTGCAGTACGGGCAGGCTCACAGCGCTTGCTCCAGGCGAGTAACCGCTTCACGAAGTTGCGCCATGGAGTTGGCGGTGGAGAAGCGCAGGTAGCGACCGGGCTCGGCGCTGCCAAAATCTCGACCGGGCGTGGTGGCGAGTTGGCAGCGCTTCATCAACTCGAAGGCCAGCGCCCAACTGCCGCCTTCATCGGGGCGGGCGCCTTGGGGCGGGATGCCCCAGCGCTTGCACAACCCGGTCACATCGGCCCAGGCGTAGAAAGCGCCGTCGGGCATGACCGGCACGGTCAGGCCCAGGCGGTTGAGCTCGGGAATGAAATAGTCGCGCCGCGCCTTGAATTCGCTGCGCCGGCGCTCGTACTCGGCGAGGCTGTCGGGCTCAAAGCAGGCCAGCGCTGCGTGTTGCGCGATGGTGCTGGCGCAGATGAACAGGTTCTGCGCGAGACGCTCCACCGCGGGCACCAGCGCGGGTGGCAGCACCAGCCAGCCCAGGCGCCAGCCGGTCATGTTGAAGTACTTGCTGAAGCTGTTGATGCTGATGACTTCATCGCCCAGACCATCGGGCAGGCCAAGCGCGCTGTGGCCGAATGCATCCTCGTAGCTCAGGCCGAGGTAGATCTCGTCGACCAGGGTCACGCCGTTTTTGGCGCGGACGAAACGCGCGATGCGTTCGAGTTCGTCGCGGGCGATGGATGTGCCGGTGGGGTTGGACGGTGAGGCCAGCAGCACGCCGCGCGTGGCGGGGTTCCAGTGCGCTTGCACTTGATCTGCGCTCAGCTGAAACCGTTGTTCGTGGCCGCTGGGAACCATCACCGCGCGGCCTTCGGCGGCTTGCACGAACTGGCGGTTGCACGGATAGCTCGGGTCGGGCATGAGCACCTCGTCGCCGGCTTCAATGAGCGCGAGGCAGGCCAACTGCAAAGCGGCGGATGCGCCCGCCGTGACCACGATGCGGCTGGAATCGATGGCCAGCCCGAATCGGCTCGCGTACCAGCCGCTGATGGCTTCACGCAAGGCGGGCAGCCCGAGAGCCTGCGTGTACTGGCTGCTGCCGCTGCGGATGGCGCGCTCGGCTGCGGCCATGACCAAGGGCGGGGCCGTGAAGTCCGGCTCGCCGATGTTGAGGTAGATCATCGAGCGGTCGCCCGGCTTCGCCTGGGCGGCCATGCTGGAGGCGGCCTTGGCCAGCTCCATCACGTAGAAGGGTTCGACGCGCTGCGCGCGCTGCGAAATCCTCACGGGGCTGCGTTTTTGCGGCTGCCGGGTTTGGACGGCGCGGCGGCCACTTCAGCGGGGCGCAGCTGCGCAGCCAACTGGTGCAGCACGCCGTTGACGTACTTGTGGCCGTCGGTACCGCCGAACGATTTGGCCAGCTCGATGCATTCGTTGAGCACCACGCGCCAGGGCACGTCCAGGCAGTGCTGGAACTCGTAGGCGCCGATCCACAGCACGCCGCGTTCGATGGGAGAGAGCTCGCTCAGCGGGCGATCCAGCGCGGGCTTGATCAACGCGTCCAGCGCGTCTGCCTGGTTGATGCAGCCGTGCAGCAGCGCGTCAAAGTGCACGCTGTCGCACTTGTGGAAGCCGGCCAGATCGCGCGTGAACGCGTCGATGTCGGTAGCGGCGTTGCGGCCCACCAGGTGCTGGTAGATCGCCTGCAGAGCGAATTCGCGGGCGCGGGTGCGGGCCGATTTGTCGGCGGCCTTGCGACCGGTCAGGCCGCTCTTGGCGCCTTCGCTGGCGGTGGAGGGGAGTTCTGTGGACATGTTCAACCGATCTCTTGAAGCAGGTGGGCCATTTCGACTGCCACACGGGCCGCATCGCGGCCTTTGTCGGTCTTGCGGGCGATGGCCTGTTCCAGCGTTTCGGTGGTCAGGATGGCGTTGGCAATCGGGATCTGGTAGTCCAGCGCCAGGCGCGTGACGCCCGCGCCGGATTCGTTGGCCACCAGTTCGAAGTGGTAGGTTTCGCCGCGGATGATGCAGCCCAGAGCGATCAGCGCGTCGAAGTCGTCGCGCTCGGCCATGGCTTGCAGCGCCACCGGCACTTCCAGCGCGCCGGGCACCTTGACGTGGGCGATGTTTTTCTCCTGCACACCGAGCGCGAGCAACTCTGCGAGGCAGGCGTGGTAGAGCGCGTCGGTGATGGGTTCGTTGAAGCGGGCCTGAACGATCCCGATGCTGAGCTTCTTGCCGTCGAGCAAGTCAGCCGTGCCTTTGTCTGCGCCGAACATGTGCGGCTCCGTTTCTTCTTGAGGGGGTGAAAGGGTTCAGCCGTTGCGGCTGAGGTACCCGGTGATTTCCAGGCCGTAGCCGGTCATGCTCGGCATGCGGCGCGGGTTGCCCATGAGGCGCATTTTCTGCACGCCGCATTCGCGCAAGATCTGCGCGCCCACGCCGTACGTGCGCAAGTCCATGCGACCACGCTCGGGCGCCTGTGCGGAGCGGGCGGTACCTTCAAACTGGGCCAGCAACTGGCCAGCGGTCTCGCCACAGTTGAGCAACACAGCCACACCGGCACCGGCTTCGCTGATGTGGCGCAGGCTGGCTTCCAGGCTCCAGCTGTGCATGGAGCGGCCAACTTCCAGCGCGTCCAGTACCGACAGCGGTTCGTGCACGCGCACATCCACCGATTGTTCGGGATTCCATTGGCCCTTGACCAACGCCAGGTGCAGGGCACCGCTGGGCTCGTCGCGGAAGGCGGTCACGTTAAATTCGCCAAAGGCCGTGTTCAAGGGGCGTGTTCCCAGCTTGTGCACCAGGCTTTCGTTGCGGCTGCGGTGCTCGATCAGGTCGGCGATGGTGCCGATCTTCAAGCCATGCTCGGCGGCGAACAGCTGAAGGTCAGGCAGGCGGGCCATGGTGCCGTCGTCCTTCATGATTTCGCAGATCACGGCGCTGGGGCTGCAGCCGGCCATGGCGGCGAGATCACAACCCGCTTCGGTGTGGCCGGCGCGCATGAGCACACCGCCTTCTACCGCTTGCAGCGGAAAGATGTGGCCCGGCTGAACCAGGTCGGCGGCCACGGCGTTGGGCGCCACCGCCACCTGCACCGTGCGCGCGCGGTCGGCGGCCGAAATGCCGGTCGTCACGCCCTCGGCGGCTTCGATGGAAATGGTGAAGGCTGTTCCCATCTTGGTGCCGTTGCGCGGCACCATGGGCGGCAGTTGAAGGCGTTCGCAGCGCTCTTTGGTGAGCGTGAGGCAGATCAGGCCTCGGCCAAAGCGGGCCATGAAGTTGATGGTCTCGGGCGTCACGTGGTCGGCCGCGAGCACCAGGTCGCCTTCGTTCTCGCGGTCTTCTTCATCGACCAGGATCACCATGCGCCCGGCGCGCATGTCGGCCACGATGTCTTCCACGGGGGAGATGGCCACCGGGACCAGGGTTTCAGGCGCGTTCATGCAGATTCCTTGAGAGTGATTTGACCGGCGCTGAGCATGCGCTCGACATAACGCGCCACGGTGTCGATTTCCAGGTTGACCGGACTGCCGTCGGTCAACTGCCCCAGCGAGGTGTTTTGCACCGTGTGGGGAATGAGGTTGATGCTGAATTCGCAGCCGTCGGTGCGGTCCTGGACCGAATTGACGGTCAGGCTGACCCCGTTGATGGTGATGGAGCCCTTGTAGGCGAGGTACTTGCCGAGCTCGGGCGGCGCCACCACGCGCAGTTCCCAGCTCTCCCCCACCTGGGCAAAGCGCGTCACCCGTCCAACGCCATCCACATGCCCGGAGACGATGTGTCCACCCAGCCGGTCGTGGGCGCGCAGCGCTTTCTCGAGGTTGATTCGGTAGCCGGTTTGCGCCAGACCCGTGGTGCGGGCGAGCGATTCGGCGGAAATGTCGATCGTGAAGTGCTGCTGGGGCAGATCCAGCGAGGTCACGGTCATGCAAGCGCCGTTGAGCGCAATGCTGTCGCCCAAGCCGACGTCATCCAGGTACCCGGGGGGTGCCTCGATCGTGAGTCGCTTGCCATGGTCCAAAGAGCTGCCCAGGTCGTGGAGGGCGGCGATGCGCCCCACGCCGGTGATGATGCCGGTAAACATCCAGCTATTTTCGCAGGGTTTCGGAGCTCGGCTGGTTGGTCAGGGTGTCGGCCCCGCGAGAAGCAGGGCTGAGTGATTTCTCGAACCCTAAGGCGCTGACGGGTCGGGCCGGCAGCCGGTCTTGGTGGGGTCACAACGACGGAAGCGGCCAGCCTGGGAGTAGACCACTGCGGTGGCGCGGCCCTCGGGCAGGTAGAACACCACGCTGCCGTTGGCGATTCCGTCGGTGCTGGAACGCGGGAAACCCGCGGGATTGAACAGCAAGTAGCCATCGGCCACGGTGCCGCGGTCCTCCAATTTGTCGCCACTGGGCCCGTTGCTCATCACGCCATCTCCGGCAGGTCCGTGCTCAATGATGAGGTTGTCGGTCCCGGCTGTGTACTCCATGTCGCGGTCGATGTCGGCATAAACACGCCATCCGCCGACCCACCCCAGATCGGCGTCCATCACCTGCACCAGCGTGTGGCGCGACATGCGCATGGCATTCGCCCGCGCCAGTTGTGTCGCATTGAAGAAGTTGCCGCTGACCCGGGTGACTGCGGCGTTGCGGGCATGCGCTGCAGCGGCGCGCTCCATCCATTGCGCTGCGTGCAACAAGCCGACGCGAGCGTTGGCGCGGTGGCCGCGTTTCACTTGGTCGTTGTAGATGGGCAAGACCATGGCGGCCACAATCGCCGCCGCCGCCACGACCATCGTCAGCTTGATGGAGTTGGTGCGATGCGAAACAAGGGAGCTGAGCCTGAGCATGCCGGCACTCTATCCAAGCATGTTGAACACCAAAGCATTCAGTCGATGGTTGATGCTCGGCAGAAGACCGGCGGACGGATGGCTTTGTCACCCGCGCTGTGGCGCGGTGAAGGCGCTCGCCGCTGGCTCAGTTCAGGCGTTGGGCGATCGCAAAAATGCGTCGCGTTCCTTCACGCGAGCCACGATGCGAAGGTCTTCTCCCACGAGGTCCACCGACGAGAAGCGCAGCGCAACGCCGTCCTGCAGTTTCTGCAACGGGCCGAAATTCGAAAGACCAGCGCCCTGGCCCAAGAGCCTGGGCGCCAGGTACACCAGCAGTTCGTCCACCAGACCTTCGCGCAAGAGGGAGCCATTGAGCTTGTGCCCCGCCTCCACATGCAGTTCGTTCACCTCGCGTTGCGCCAGGTCCCTGAGCATGGCTGCCAAGTCAACCTTGTTGTCGGCACCCGGCATGTGGATCAGGGTTGCGCCGCGTTCGGCCAGGGCCGCCTGCTTCTCGGCGTCAACCACCGCGTGATAGATCCATACCTGACGAGCCAAACCACCAGGTGCAGTCTCGAACAGGCGCGCTGACAAGGGTGTGCCGAGCGCACTGTCCACGATCACAAGGTGGGGCTGGCGTGTGATGTCCGGCAACCTCGCATCGAGCCTCGGATCGTCCTGCAGCACCGTGCCGATGCCTGTGAGGACGGCACAGGCGCGAGCCCGCCAGGCATGGCCGTCGGATCGGGCGGCTTCACCGGTGATCCACTGGCTGGCGCCGTTGTCCAATGCACTCGTGCCATCGATTGATACGGCCATCTTCATGCGAACCCACGGTGTGCCACGCACCATACGGCTGAAGAAGCCGATGTTGAGTTCGCGAGCGGCCATGGCCGCGTCGCTCTCGGGCGGGAGCAACTCCACGGCGATGCCCGCAGCCCTCAAGCGAGCCAGACCTCGCCCGGCCACAAGCGGGTTGGGATCCTCAGTGGCTACCACCACCTTGGTGATGCCAGCTTCAACGAGTGCGTCGCAACACGGTGGGGTGCGACCGTGGTGGGAGCAGGGTTCCAGGGTGACATAGGCGGTGGCGCCTGCGAGCGAATGGCCTTGGGCGCGGGCGTCGCGCAGCGCCATGACTTCTGCGTGAGGGCCGCCGGCTTGTTGGGTGTGGCCTTGGCCGATCAGATCACCGTTTGCGGCACAAATGATGCTGCCAACGCGGGGGTTGGGGTTGGAGACATGCAATGCCTGCTTGGCAAAGACGAGCGCGCGCTCCCAGTGATCCCATGCCATGTCAGGCGCCGTCACCGCCAGCAGGAGTTGGCTGCGGTGGCCGCATCAGTACCTGTCGCTCCCTTGACGCCGGCCTGGTTCAGTGTGAGGGTGGCGCAACGGGCGTCTGCGGCTTGAATCGCGCCTGGCGCGGCTTCGAGCGTATAGGCGGCCTGTGCAGGGTTGGTTGCAGGTGCAACAACTGCTGAAAACTGAAAGGTGTAGGCGTTGTTCAGCTCATTGCGGCAGTTCAGGGCGGGCAGTTGGGCGTTGGCCACAGCCGTACCGCATGCCGCTCCGGTACGGTCGTAGCGCAAACAGGTGGTGAAGTTGCGCTCCATCCACTGAGCCAGCTCCATCAGGCATCCTGCACCTGCGACACGGCGGGTTTTTTGCGTGTAGGACTGATAGCTCGGGTAAGCCAGAGCACTCAAGATGCCCACGATCGCCACCACGATCATAAGTTCGACCAAGGTGAAACCACGCTGATTGCGTATAACGGGTACCGCCTGAACAGAAGACATCGTGAACTACTTTCTAGGATGGGAGATCAATCGCGCACGATTTCGCGCCATGACAAACGCCCGCGTGCCGTGATGGAGCCTGGGTTGGTGGCCAAGGAAGCCCGTTCGTTGTCCGAGCCACCGACCACCACTTGATTGTCGATCACAGTCGCCTGACCGGGGTTGCCAATACCCAGATCGATGGATCCGATGAATCGGTCGGAGTTGTTGGAGTCGGTGAGACCCGTGATCAAAGATGCGTAGCTGCTGTCCATCACGTCGTCCGTGTAGGAGTTGTTGCGGTTGATGTTGAAGAAGGGGCGTGTGATCCGCCCACCGGAGTAGGGCTCGATGGCGTTGAGGAAACCACTGCCACCGGGCGAACATTCGTCAAACACGGGGACGATGCTGCTGAACAGCAGCACGGGTCCATTGAGGTTGTAGACAGAGGCCGCCGTGACCACGCGCTCGCCTGTGCCCGGCAGGTTCATGTAGAACCCGTCCTTGCCTGCCATGTCGTTGACCGCAGCCTTCTCAAAGGCGCGCACATTGGACCCTGCAAATACACCGATGTACTCCACTCGCCGCTGCAGGAGCTTGGTGGTCGGGCTGAACTGGTTCTCGAGTTGGATGCCTCTGTCGATCAGGCCATACAGCGTTTGTGGAGAAGCGTCGTTCGGGTCTGTGGTCCGGAAGTAGCTGCCGGTGCCAAAGTGGATGAAAGTGGCTCCTGCATTTGGTGAACCGGACACTGTGTTTCGAGACACGCTCATAGGGCTGGTGATGGGCTGTGCCTTGTTGGCTGAGTCAACCGCCTTGAACATGGGAAGACCACCGATCGCCACTCCCCAGCTCGTGGGTGTGGTGCTGGCCACATTGAACTTCCAGACGTTGCCTTTCAGATCGCCCGCGTAGATGGTGTCGATGCGCCCGTTGTTGTCGGAGTCGTAAACGCCGGGAGGCGCCAGACCGTTATCACCCGCTTCGCCGGTGTCGATTTTTCGGATTAGGTTGCCGGTAGCCAGTTCGTAGATGAAAAGCACGGCTTTGGAGTTGCTCGCGACAGCTCGGCTGTTGTAGCCGTTGCCAACAATCACCGCCCAGTCTCCGTTTTCCATGCGTGCAATCACCGGACGGCCCAAGATGTGTCCCATGTCCGGGTCCGCCCCAAAGCTTTCCCACAGGACTTCGCTGGGCGAGAAAGCGTCCGGGTTCGTGACATCGAGGGTGAACAGACCTTTTCCACCACGGCCCAGCGTGCCCACCAGGTAGTTCTTGCTGTTGAGCTGGTTGCGGCTGGAGACAGCAATGTCTCCATCAACGAAGTACTTGTGTTGGTCGTTGTAGGTTACTTGCGCCAGCGCGCGGATGCCGCTGGAAGCAGCGTTGGTGGTCGGCATGACCGCGCTCGGAATGTAGGCGAATCGCTCGACACCGGTCGACGCATTGAAGGCGTGCAACATGCCGTCGTTGGCGCCGATGAACACGGTGCCGGGGTCGGTCGCTACGCCGCTGTCGTTCACGAATGCGGGAGATGAATGCGAGATATCTCCCAGTACCGTCGTATTCGACCGATTGCGCAGTGTGCCACCGTTGCGGATTTCTCCGGATGTGTCACCTCTCAAGTAACTCACCAAGGTGCGGCGTTCCAGATTTGTGCTGCCAAAGTTCGCCCAATCAGCGGTCGTGTTCATGGACGTTCGAAGGAACAACCGGGCAACGCCATCCATGGGAGAGCGATACACAATTCGGCGAGCTGCTTCAGCGGGAATGGTATCGGCCGCTTTCCACTGCGCGTTCACACTGACCCCCGCGGAGGTGACTGCATAGGCAGCAAGATCCCCCGACCAGTTGGTGGCGTTGAAGCTGCCTTGGAACACGAGAGAGTTCGATTGCACCGATGTGCTGTTGGCAATAACGTTACCGCCGGAGCCGCTTCGCTGAACGATGTTGTCAAACGCCTTTTTGAGCGATTCGCGCAACTTCAGCGGGTTCTGCACCAGGAAATAGGTGTCTGGAGTCTTGCCCAAGTCACCGTCCGCGCTGTACTCCAGTTCCAAATCGGGCGTGCCACTGCTGTTGCGGTCGATAAAGCCACCCCATTTGGCCGCGTACCAGAGCGGATCCTTGAGCAGACTGGCGCCGCCACCGGTGGTGCTGGGGGTGAACTCGAAAGTCAGCGGTGTCTGACCGATCGTGGGAAGCGGAGCACAGCCGGCGGGTACCGTCGCCACGTCGCAGCCATTGGGTAGCGAAGTCGCGGTCGGAACGTTGAGGTAGTAAGCCGGGTTGCCCGCCTCGTCTTGGGCCACAAGGTAGACCCCGTCTTTGGTGGTGCCCGAGATGACATACCCCATGTTCTGTTGCATGCCGCCAGCTTGGTAGGTGGGGCGCACGACGACCTGCAGCGTGTTAGTGGCCGTCACCTGAACCGTGTATTCGGCAATGGCGTCCATGTCGTGGTCACCACCTTGTTCCACGTCTTCATAGTTGATCTGGAACCTTGCATAGTACCGGCCACCGTTGATCGTTGCGTCGTAGTCGGGGCCTGTCGTGCCCGAAGAGTTGGCGATCTGCTCCACATAAAAGTCAACGATCTGGTTGGTGGGCTGGTAATTGCCTTTGGCACGGTTGATGCCTGAGCCGCCGATCGATTTGGCGAAGGGCACCAGGCTGATGTTCCTGCCGCTGTTCATGCGTGCCTCAATGCGCGGCAATGGCGAACTCAGAGCGACCGCATACGTGTCGACAGTCTGATTTCCCGTGAGCCCGGCCTCGGTGCGCAAATCCACTGTCTTGGCGTAGTAGGCCATAGCGGCAGCAGAGAATGAGCCTTGTTTGGTGGGCTCTTCAGGTGAAAGTCCCCGTGCTTGGCCCAACGAGGTCAAGGTTTTGGGCGTAGGTGCTGCGTCGTTGTTGGAGCCGGCCTCTCCAATGAAGAACAGTTCGTTGGTCAACGCTTCCACATCGCCAATGGTTTTGGCCAAAAGCTCGGAGTTGATGGCGCCAATGTCGCCGGTGAACTTTGAAGTGCCACCTCGCACGTTCCAGTAGCTTCCTGGAACTTGGTCGGAGTCAAAAGATGGATTGATATCGGAAATCGTCAGGAAGTTGGCGCGCGCGCAAAACGATGCTCTTGCCGCGCCAGCGGTCTTGTCGTAGGGATCGTCCCAAGTGGCCGAACTCAAACCCACCGCCGTGTCAAAGGTGGTGGATGTGTTGTAAGCGGCTGTAGCGGCCCTCTTACCACTGAAATAGCGTATGCCCTCGTACATCATTTCGCCGATGGGGTTGCCCCAATCGATCAATTGCCCCTCGGTTGGCGATTTCGCGGAGTCTTCATATGGGTTGGACTTCCAGTACTCGCTTGAATTGCTGCTCTGGTTGAAGCCGCGAATGCGCAGCTTGTCGAACGTAGAGACGATGCGGGCCGCCGTGGTGAACTGGCCGGTGTTTGCCGTCACCTCATCGCTGAATGAAGAGACCACCTTGCGAAGGCGTCCACCCGACATGTGTTGGTCGTAGCTGCCGGTGATCAGGCCGAACAGCATGGCATCGGTCTCGCCGTAGTCGTGCAGCAGGCCAACAGGCTTGTATTGCCCGTTGGGGTATCGCTTGCAGCCGCTGTTGAACGAGGCTGTGCAAACCTCCACGCGCACGGTGAGGTTGCGTTCATTTGCGGTGCCGGAAGGAAAGCCCCCAGTCGAGAGGTTGTCTTGCAAAACCGGTCGCTCTTTGGATGCCCATTCCCATATGCGCGCGTTGTTGCCAACGTTGGCACGGATTCGAAGCAGTGGTGGCAGGTTGCTGCAAGTGTCGAGCGTGCTGCAGTTCGTGCCCCTGTTGGCGGTCAGGTTGCCGAAGAAGTGCCGGACGTTGTCTACGGTCAGGTCTGCCAGATCGGTGTACTCACTGATGTTGTAGCCGTGGCTGCGGTGGTATTCCTTGCCCCAGCTGTGCGCATCCTGAGGAATATACGAGCGACGCAGCACAGTTTGCGTGGTGCTGTCTACCTCGCGCGACCCCCCGTACAGCACCTTGCGCAGGGCATCGATACGGCTCGTGGTCACGTAGTTCAACCAGTTTCCTGACCAATCCCCGCTGGTGGCTCCGCCCGTGCATCGGCCTTGTGTGTCGGCGGTGCCCAAGGGCTGAAAAAGCCCCGTGTTGTCAGCCCCTGAATAACCATAGCAAAGCGTCGAGTCGTACAGTCCGTAGTACGTGATGCCGGGTTTGAAGCGGGTGTCCATGAGACCGTCGCCGTCGATGTCGCTGGCGTCGTTGTAAGCCTCGTAGAAGAATTTGTGATCCCGGCCTGCAATGAGCATGGTCAGCGGTTTGGCGCTGACCGTGGCGCTCAGTGGCTTCGTGGGCCAGTCCAGCGCGCTCACTGTGGCGGTTGTGGCCACGATGGCGGTGACGGCTGCCATTTGCAGCGAGCGGTTCAGTGTGGACAGGACGGTCATGATCTTCTCTCCCTGGCTTCAGAGCGGTGCGTAAATCGATTGCAGAATGACCACCGAGCGGTCAGCGCCTGCGTTGCTGCGGGCGGTGATGCGGTAGCGAGAGCAGTTGGTCGCACTGCCTGTCACGCCGGGTGAGCATGTAAACCCGTTGCCCAGGTATTCAATCATGTACTGGGGTGTGATGCTGATGCCGCCGTTGGCGAGCGCGGTGGCGTCGAACCATGGTGGCGAGGTGTTGTCAAGCCAGCGTTCCAGTGTTGCCGGGTTGGGGGCGCCACAAACGCCGTTGGCCGCACTGCAAGCCGTCCCAGCTGCGGGTTGGAGCGTTGCCAAAGCCTTGTTGGCTTCCACAAAAGCTTCCGCTTGTTTCAGTGCGGCCTCTGCTCCCTGGAAAGAGATGCTCCGGTCAAATGTGTTGGCCGTCATTCGTTCTTCCAGCGTCACGCTGCGCAGTCCACTGAGTCCGACCAAGGTCATGACCACCAGCAAGATGAGGGCCACAACGAGCGCAATGCCCCTTTGCGCGCCGCGATGGCTGTGCAGAGTATGGATGCTTCTTGAGCGTTGTTGCGATGTCATGGCGTTGTTCGGTTGCGCAGATTGACCACGTGAATGAGTTGGCGGCGAAGTGGCGCCTGGTCTGTACCGGTGTTGTTCAGCGATTGCAGGTCCAACTGCAAGCGCACAGCAACCACTTGGTTGGTTGCCGTGGGTGCCCAGTCGGTGATGGCCGTCGCGTCGACCCAGTCGTTGGCCATGGTGGTGCCATTGGTCGTCAGGTACTCGATCGTCATGTCGGTCACGCCGTCTGCCACTTCAACCGGAACAAGGTCGTCTGGTCCAATGCGGAAAAGCGATGTACCGCCCCTGGCGTTGTTGCCGACAAACCAGGTGTTCGCGCTGTACCGCGTGACGTAACCGCCTGCCGCAAAAGTGCGCGAGTTGGCCGTAGCGCAAGGCGCAGGAAAGTTGATTCCGATGGCGCAATTGCCCGGGCGCGCTGGTGTTGTCGAGGTCGCTGCTGCGGCACCACCGACACCATGGGTGATCGTGCCCACGCCTGCGGTGGTCGCAGCCGTTACTTGAGCAATGGCCGCCGATTCGCCGTCGCAGATCACCACGTAGTTGTCGGGTACAAAACCGTGGGCGGTGGTTGCCAGCGTGACCACGCCCGTGGCCGCAACGTGAGAAGTGATCGGGACCCCGTTGTACATGCCGCCGCTCAGTACTCTGAGGGCGTCGGAGTTGTTGGTGCGTTCACCCACCCCTGAACCGATATTGACGATACCGGTCGCCGCCACGCCAGCGCCGAAACCTTGCAACGTACTCGCATCCCAACTGGCCCACCAAGAGGTGCCAGCGTTGTTCAAGACGTTGGCTGTCACTTGGGCACCACAGAGATTGCCGCCCACTTGTCTGACTTCCCGGGCCATGAGCTCAAATGAGAGACGGGCGCTCTCTTGGAGGCGGCCTAGATCCTCGTTGGAGCGCGAGGACTGCTGGTTGGTCAAAAAGATGTTGATCACTCCACCAATTACCACCAAGCCCAACAGCAGGGCCACCATGAGCTCGATCAGGCTGAAGCCCGACTGACGGCAGCTTCTCACTGACGGGGTGTGACGGCGCGCGCTCATATCCGGCTCCGGGTTTGGAAAGTCTGAAGGGTTTGAGCGGTTCCACCGGAGGCGCGTGAGTCGTCCCAGGTGATGCTCACAGAGCAATTTCCGAGCGCGTCGCAGGTAATCGCACCGCATGTTGTGTTGGCATCGCCCAAACCTGTCCGCAGGCTTGTCAGCCAGTCGCGGCGCGTGTTGCCAGCAAGGTCCGTGGTGGTGATTGCGCCCGGGGCACAGGTGGCGTTCATGTTGTAAGACAAGCCAACCGCAGCCGCACGATCTGCGCGCATCGCGTCCAACATGTAGTAACTGAGCATCACCGCCTGGCTTCGTGTGTAGCTGCCCTGGTTCGCTTTCAGTGCATTGGCTTGCAATCCTGCCATGCCCAGCAGACCCAGAGAGAGTATGAGGACTGCCACCAGTATCTCGATGAGGCCGACGCCGCGCTGGCAGCCCATGCTGGACGCGGACCGTTGGAAAGGATGCTTCGTCATGGACTTCATGGTCAGGTCAGGGGACAGTTGGCGGCAACGGTGGCTGGCGTAGTAGCTGTGAGCCTGCCGGTGCTTGCCAATGTGATATCGCGAGCGCGTCTTGCGTTGCTCAGAGCGACTGAGGTGTTGCAGACCCTGATGCGCCCTTGTTGAGCGGCTCCCGCCATGTTGCGGGCCGTACCGTCTGCAGAGAAGGAGATGAAGTTCGCCACAGCAGCTTCGCCTGCAATGACGATGCCGGCCGAACTGGCCTGCGCTCTGGAAACAATGACTTCGCCAGTGTCAACGGCCGCGTCTGTTGCAGAGCGGGTGGTATCAACGAAAACAATCCAACCTTGCGCCCAATTTCCTGCGGTGACGCAACTAGCTCCATTGGCACTCTTGCACACCGTAATTCGGGTACCGCGGCGAATGGCTTCGCTTCTCGCCAATGCCATGGCGCTCACGAAGTCGTTGTTGGTTGTTGTGACGCGGCTGGACGCGATGGTCGACTGGAAGCTGGGCACCCCAACTGCAAGCAACACCCCGGTGATCGTGATGCCAACCATCAACTCGATCAAGGTCACGCCGCGCTGATGTAGGGCAGCGCGGATAGGCATACGGGTAAGAGAATGTTTCACGCTGAGATTTTCGGCGTGATCCTCAAATCGGCCTGAGACAGACGCCGAAGTGCGTCCTGCGCAGGACAGACGGTCGCTTTTTGAAATGTCCTTTTCTACCGCTTGGAAATACGCCGGAAGCAGTATTTGTCGGCGCGCCGCGTGGTTAGCTGTATGAGGCTACAGATTTGGATACTTCTGTAATAAATAAATTCTTAAGTTTTAAATATTACGGATTTCACGCCCCCTTCATCGGCTCGGTGAATTTGCTCACGACGCTCAGCATCGGGGCACTCGTTCAGCGCTGAACTTCGTCCACCAAAGCCCTGAATTCGTCGATGTCCTCGAAGCTGCGATAGACGCTTGCAAAGCGCACGTAGGCCACCTTGTCCAGCTTCTTCAGCTCGCGCATTACCATCTCGCCCAGTCGCGTGGCCGGTACCTCGCGGGCGCCCAGGTTGAGCAGTTTTTCCTCGATGCGCTCGATGGCTGCATCGACCTGCTCGGTGCTCACGGGGCGTTTGCGCAGCGCCAGGGCGAACGAGGCGCGGAGTTTGCCCGGGATGTAGTCCACCCGGCGACCGTCTTTTTTGACCACCGCCGGAAAGCTCACCTCGGGCCGCTCGTAGGTGGTGAAGCGCTTTTCGCAATGCCCGCACTGGCGCCGGCGGCGAATGAAATCCGCATCTTCCGAGACGCGGGTTTCCACAACCTGGGTTTCAAGATGGCCGCAGAAGGGGCATTTCATCGTGTGATGCCGCCCGTTCGCGTCATTTGTAGACCGGGAAGCGCGCGGTCAAGGCGTTGACCTTGGCGCGTACAGCTTCAATGTTGGCCGCATCGCGCGGGTTGTCCAGCACATCAGCGATCAGGTGGGCGGTGGCGCGGGCTTCTTCGTCCTTGAAGCCGCGTGTGGTCATGGCGGGTGTGCCGATGCGCACGCCGCTGGTCACCATGGGCTTTTCCGGGTCGTTCGGAATCGCGTTCTTGTTGATCGTCATGTGCGCACTGCCCAACACCGCTTCGGCTTCCTTGCCGGTGATGCCCTTGGCGCGCAGATCGACCAGCATCACGTGGCTTTCGGTCCGGCCACTGATGATGCGCAGGCCGCGCGAGGTGAGTGTTTCGGCGACGATGCGCGCGTTTGTCAACACTTGCTGCTGGTAAACCTTGAATTCAGGCGCCAGCGCTTCTTTGAATGCCACCGCTTTGGCCGCGATCACGTGCATCAGCGGGCCGCCCTGCAAGCCGGGGAAGATGGCGCTGTTGATGGCTTTCTCGTGCTGGGCCTTCATGAGGATGATGCCGCCGCGCGGGCCACGCAGGCTCTTGTGGGTGGTGGAGGTGACCACGTCGGCGTGCGGGACGGGGTTGGGGTAGATGCCGGCGGCGATCAGACCGGCGTAGTGGGCCATGTCGACCATGAAGATCGCGCCGACGTCTTTGGCCACCTTGGCGAAGCGCTCGAAGTCGATGCGCAGGCTGTAGGCCGATGCGCCGGCGATGATGAGCTTGGGCTTGGCTTCGTGGGCCTTGCGCTCCATGGCGTCGTAGTCGATCTCTTCCTTGTCGTTGAGACCGTAGGAGACGACGTTGAACCACTTGCCGCTCATGTTGAGCGCCATGCCGTGGGTGAGGTGGCCGCCTTCAGCCAAGCTCATGCCCATGATGGTGTCACCGGGCTTGAGGAACGCCAGAAACACGGCTTCGTTGGCTGACGCGCCGCAGTGTGGCTGCACGTTGGCGGCGTCGGCGCCAAAGATTTGCTTCACGCGGTCGATGGCCAGCTGTTCGGCAATGTCGACGAACTCGCAGCCGCCGTAGTAGCGTTTGCCGGGGTAGCCCTCTGCGTACTTGTTGGTGAGCTGGGTGCCCTGGGCCGCCATGACGGCGGGTGAGGCGTAGTTCTCGCTGGCGATCAGCTCGATGTGGTG